>JAHDQI010000128.1 GCA_018433925.1 Phycisphaerae bacterium
GGTGGCTTTGCCGATGGCTTCCAGTCCCCACTCGGCGGCTTCTTTGTTCTCTTCGTGGGCGAGCTGCCGGACGAGGGTTTCAATATGGCGACCTCGCTGGGAGGGATCCTGGGACAAATAGAGCCGCTGGACCATTTGCAGAAAGCGGATTTGCTGGTGCTGAAATCGCGGGGGAATCGTCAGCCGGATCTCCGCCGAGGAGACGGCCCGGGCGACCCCGTTTCCGAACCGTTCATTGATTCGATTGCGAATGGCATTGGCGGCCGTAAAATTCGGTTTTTGCAGGGCCATCGACAACTGGACCTCATTTTGAACGTATCCGCCGCCAAGCAGGTACCATGCGGAGGATTTTTCATCGTCAAGGAGGTTGCGGAACAACTGGCCGTGGGCTACCGCGAAGGTTTTGGCGTACTGATCGTAGCGAAGGAAAATACTTCGCTCTTTCAGCGGGGCCGTATAGAGGTAGCCCCCGTCCAGCGAGGTGGTTTGTGTGCGGGACAACGGCAGCACCTGGAGGTCAAAGGTTTGGCCCTTGCGGGCGAGGGCGGGGATCGTTCCGTTGATTTCCACGACGGCGGTTTCGTCGCTGTCGAGGAATCGCCCCGGATTGAGGCCCCTGGTTTTGGGGAGCTGCTGGCGGATATACTTTTCGAGTTCTGCTCTCAGGGCCGGCGGACATTCCGATGAGCCGGTACCATTGAGCCCGGCGACAACCCCGAAACCCCGAACAGGTACGGCGTTGTATTGAATAAACTGAACCAGTTGTCCGACGGTCGTATTTAAATCAACGGGGTCGTCCAGTTGCAAAACAGCGGTGTCCTGCGTGGGCGCGCAACCGCCCAGGACCAGGCAGATCAATCCAAACAAAAGACCCGTCTTACTTCGATAAGGGATTTTTCTGTTTCGCATTTGATTGCTCCCTGCCAGCGATTACTCGACCCGGGTTGACCCCTTTTATTTCGACCTATTTCCACAATTTCAAACGAAGTGCAGACAGCATAGAGAAACGGGCCGTTTTCGTCAAGGATAATCTACTTGTTGATAAAAAAAGCCCACCGACCCTATATATAGTGCCGGCGGGCCTGTTTGCCAATCGAAAACCGGCTAAAAGCCCTGCATGGACCGCCGATGGGTATTGGTCAGCAGAACCTGGGCGGAAGTCATGTTTTTTTGGAGTGTATCGAGGGAAATGCCCATCGGCAGGGCCCCCGGCCAGCGTCGAGCCAGCCCGATGGCTCGTTGGTAATCGGCGATCATTGAGTTCAGAACCGCCATGAGCTGCATTCGAACCTCCGGGATGTTGCCGCTGGGCTGCTCGTCGATGACACGCTCACGGTCCGTGTATCCGTCGCGACTTCGGATTCTGATTTCGCGGCCGTAGCGGTCCTGGAGGGGGATCTCGCCGGGGGCCTCTTCCCGTTCGTTATAATATCGGTCCCAGAG
>JAHDQI010000240.1 GCA_018433925.1 Phycisphaerae bacterium
CTATCAAGGCGCCGACCCCACCCTGTCGGGGCTGCGAGACTGGGTCAAAAACTCCATCGACAAAAATCTGGTCTTTCCCGGCGCCCCATTCCTGCCGCGCTATGAAGTGGACCAATATGTCAAATCCGATCCGGCAAACTGGAAACTGATCGAAAGTTATCTCAAAGCGCTCAAGATGCGTTCGTTGGCACACGAAATGGCCGCTGTATTTGGAGCCAAAATGCCTCACTCGACCTCGCTGGTTCCCACCGGCGTAACCGGGGCGGTAACCATGGAACGAATCCTTGCCTATAAATCCCGGCTTACTCAAATTGCATCCTTTATCAACAACGTCTATTGGCCGGATTTATTCACCGCCGCCGCCGCTTTCCCGGAGTATTGGGAAATAGGGAAAAGCTACGGCAACTTCCTCTGTTATGGAGCTTTTCGAATGGAAGAAAACACGGGCGAGCAGATCGCCAATTTCTTCCCGGCCGGCACGGTCATGAACGGGTCGTATCAGCCATTGGACACGACAAGAATTCGGGAATTTGTCGGATATTCCCGCTATTCATCGCCCTCCAATCTGCACCCCTTCGAAGGGATAAGCAAACCCTCACCCGATAAAGGATACAGTTGGATCAAGGCCCCGCGATACGATAACCAGGTCATGGAGGTAGGACCGGCTGCACGGGTCATGGTGGCCTATCTGGCCCCCGGCAATGACGGGCTGAAAAAAGATATTGAAACGACCTTGAAAGCCGCCAATGTGCCTCCTGAAAAACTGAATTCGGTTCTTGGCCGACATCTGGCACGCGGCCTGGAGGTCAAATGGCTCGCCGCCCAATCCGCCGTCTGGCTGGATCAATTGGAAATCGATCAACCCGCCGCAAAAGAGTTTTCTTTGCCCAGCCAGGGAAAAGGATTCGGCCTCACCGAAGCGCCGCGAGGAGCATTGGGGCATTGGCTGACAATCAGAAATTACAAAATTGACCGCTATCAGTGTGTCGTCCCGACCACTTGGAACTGCTCGCCCCGCGATGACCAGGGAAACCCTGGAGCCGTTGAAAAAGCCCTGGAAGGAACCCTCATCGAAGACCCCGCCCAGCCGCTGGAGGCAGGCCGCATCGTTCGATCCTTCGACCCCTGCCTTGCCTGCGCGGTGCACTGATTCAAATCGATACGGATTTGTGAAAAGGACAGAACTATGAAATCCTCGACAGTTTCTTTTAACAGAAGAGAGTTTCTTAAACTCGGTACCTTCTTAGCCGCTTCGGCCGCCCTGCCCGGGGAATTTGCCCGCATTTTCGCCGCCGGACTCGAAAAAATGACCTCACACACCCCAGTGATATGGCTGCAGGGACAGTCATGCAGCGGGGAATCCATCTCATTCCTCAATTCCGCCGATCCGGAGCCGGCCGACCTGCTGACCCAATACATGACCCTGATTCTGCATCAAAATGTCGGCGCCGCCCAGGGCAAAACCTTTATGGAAGCCCTGGATCAGGCATCCGAACTCAAGGAATATAGTCTCGTGGTAGAAGGCGCTGTTCCGCTGAGTATGCCCCGGGCCTGTATGATCGGAGGCAGAACGTTCGAACAGATCCTCCTCCAACTGATCCCCAAAGCCAAAGCCGTCATCGCCGCAGGAACCTGCGCGGCCTTTGGCGGAATCCCGGCCGCCGAAGGAAACGAAACCAGCGCCGCAAGCGGACAGGAACTGATGAACAAACACC
>JAHDQI010000387.1 GCA_018433925.1 Phycisphaerae bacterium
ATCGCTCAGTTCCAATCCGGACCCGCTGACCGGGGATCCCTACACCCTCGGAGACGAAGACACCGCTCACGAGTGGGATCTGTTCTCCGGCAGCGGCTTCAACTGGACCGGCTGGCAGATGGACCTGGATGACGGATACATCAGTTTTCTGATGACGGTCGAACTGGAAGAGGTCAATAACTACGCCAACTTCTACAGCAGTGAATATGGCACGGCCTCGATGCGCCCGTATCTGGACATTACCTATACCGTCGTTCCCGAACCGACCAGCATGGCTCTGACCCTGATTGGAATCAGCAGTCTGGCCGCGATTCGCAAGAAAAGCAATAACCGATAACCTTCCTGTCTCACTCAGGCAGGTGGACTGTCTGAGTGAGGCATACGGCTATTGGACAGCGGCGGCAAGAACAGGATCTTCGGATCGAAGTTGCCTGATCCGCTCATGAACAGCGGCGAGGGTGATGATATTTTGCGTGCGCGCTGTGGTTCTTACAGCACGAGCGATGAGTGTTTCGGCCCCGGCGAAGTCTCCCTGCAGCCGGCACAGGTGAACCTTGACCAGCCAGGCATCGACCTGCCTGGGATGATCAGGACCATAATACCGGTTTTGAATACGCAGCGCTCTGTCGATCAGTTCTTCGGCAGAAACAAGAACTCGGCTGCGAAGCTCGCATTCGGCCATGCTGACCAGTACCGAGGCCGTCAGCAAATGTTCGGAACCAAAATTGTCCTCGACTTTTTGTAACACGGCCCGAAAACCTTCAAGGGCCGATTCATAATCTCCCTGCGCCATAAGCAATCTGGCTAAGTCGAGGAAAAAAGGCGACAGTTCCCGACTATCGGAGTCGTGATATTTCAAGATAACAGACATGGCATTTTCAAGCGTTTCCTCCGCTTGATCCAGGTGGCCCTGCCTTCGATAAACATCACTAAGCATACGAAGGCCATGCGCTGCATAAGGATGCTTACGGCCGAGTGCAAAGGCCTGGACCTCCAGACCTCGCCTGAACAGGTCCGCCGATTCATCCAGCCGTTCCTGGTATGAATACAGGGTAGCCATATCGATCATGCAGATCGCTTTTTCACCCTCCGCCTCCTGAAGATCACGGACTTTTTCAAGAGCTTCCTGAAAAAATCGTTCGGCCTTTTCATACTGTCCATAGGTCATGTACACCCGGCCAATGCTGCGAAGTACCCGAACCGACCGGATGGGATCCTGACTCATCTGCCCGGCCCCGGATTGACCGCAGAAAGTCAAAATCACAAACAAGAATACAAACCATGGATAAGTAAAAGTTTTGATGAAGGTCCGCATAAACAAAAATCCTTTCTCTTGCCCGATTTAGCCATCCTGTCTAAAGTTTAAAATACATTCTCCATGACGACAAACTGGGAAGAGTTCTTAATAAGGAATGCGTTTACGAGCAGGAATCAGGATAAAATTAACAAAAAAGTCCGATAAACAGAAGCGGCCGACAGCCCTCTCCGAACCGCATATTCATTCTGATTCGAGTGGATTTTATTTCCCTATACGAGGATATTTGCTATAAACGATCAAATCAAAGAGTGCTAAAAACAATGAGGATACAAGGATCACGATTATGTTAATCAAAAATATCCAGGATGTACCGGCCCAGCCGGTTCAGATGGAAGGCGCCAAAAACGTACAGGTCCGTGTAATCTACGGCCCTAAAGATAACGCCCCGACCTTTGCCATGCGGGTTTTTGATCTGGCCCCGGGCGGTCATACCCCCTGCCACGAACATCCCTTCGAGCACGAAGTATTGATCCTCGACGGTGACATCGCGGTCCACAGTCCGAATGGCCCCAGGCCCCTGAAAAAACACGACACCCTCCTGGTCGCTCCAAACGAAACCCACCAGTTCAAAAATCTCTCCGAAACACAACCGGCCCGGTTTATGTGCCTCGTTCCGATCGCTTACCAGAAATAGCGAATCAGCGGCCGGCCGCCTTGACCAGGATCACATAATCCAGCGTCTGGCCCGGAACGGCAATCGTCTCGCCGGCCTTTGCTGTCCGTTTGAGCAGACCGCAATCGGCAAACCACAGATCATGACCCCGCCAGAAGCTTTTCAGGCCGGTATCGGAAAACCCCTGATTCATCAAATCCTTTTTCAGGGCCGCCGCGGCCGCCATGGCCTTTTCATCCGGCTTCTTGAGCGTATGGGCCGGAAAGGTTCCTGTCGAATGCAGAACAAAAATCTCCGCCGGCCTTGTCACCCGGAAAGCCAGGTCGGTCTGGTTCTGCTCCCGGCTGAGCCGCTTCGTGGCAATCCAGCCTGCCCCCGCCGCCTCCTGCGGAATCACATCAAACGTATTATCGGATCGGCCGTTGACTTCATAGTAAAACGGTCCCTGGCTTTCCGCCGGTCGATCAATAAAAATCGCCGGGCTGCCCGCATTGGAGCTGTTCAGATCAGCCACCAGCGAATCGGACTCCGCCGGCGGCATCGAACCGTCCGGCGCCTTTTGATAAATCACCATGGACTGTTTCAACCCCCGGCTATCGACCGCCTCAATCACATTTCTTCCCGGAGCAAGCGGCGCTTTCCAGAAAAAGACATTGTCGATCACAACCCCTTCGACCGGCACATCCCGATTGTTTTCCTTCTTCGTTGAATCCGGTTGTTTATACTCGCCGTTCTTCTTGACGCCCTGGGACTGGCCGTTGATAAACAGTTCCACCTGCTCGGCATTGGAATAGGCCTTAATCCCGTTGTCCGCATCAAACTGGCGATAAAAATGATGCCGCCCGCACAGGTGCAGCACAGGATCTTCCGGCCGCAGAAAGGACCGAAAATGATAATAATAATCCTTCGGCATGCTCGACAGCGTCCAGATGCCCTTGGTGTTCCGGTTGCCCTTGAATTTCTTGTTGTAAAACTCACGGAAATTCCACCACAAAAACATCTTATGCCCGGATGGATTGTTGCGAAAAACGGTCTGGAGCCGGAATTCCGCAAACAGTTCATTGTATTCCTCCGGCTCAAAACGGTCCACATCCCAGCGAATGGTGCCGTAGGGAACATGATGGGTAATCCAGGCCCCTGCCCCCGTTTCGGAGATAAACGCATTCTCCGGCAGTTTCCGGAAATCCGTATAATGTGCATAATACCAGCCCTGATAGGTATTGCCCGCCACAAAATCAACGTTAGAGGGCTTCTCGCCCGCCGAGGCATAGGTAATCAGCCGCGTTGTGTCCTCCTGACGGATAATATCCGCATAATGGGAGGCCACTTCCTGATAGGTTTCATTGCCGCTGCTCCAGAAAACAATGCTCGGATGGTTCCAGTTTTGGCGGACCATCTCCCGCGTGACCCTCTCTCCATCGGCATGCGGTTCTGTTTCCCGTTTGATTCCGCGGTCCCATTTCTGTCCCGCCAGGCCGTTTTCCGCCCAGATGACAATCCCTCGCTCGTCAGCCAGATTGTATTCGAATCGTCGGTGCGGATAATGCGCCAGCCGAATGGTATTGGCCCCCAGGTCCGTCATGCCTTCCCATTCGGCAAGAAGTTGCTCATCCGTCATGGCGTTCCATGTATATTCACTCTGATGATGCTTGCACACACCGCGGCTGAGCAGCTCTTTCCCATTGAGCATGAAGCGGTCGCCATCCATAGCAATCGTCCGAAAACCCGTTCGCTCGGTGATCGTATCGACCGGTTTGCCGCCGACAAGTACCTCTGTTTTCACAGTATAAAGATTCGGCTTGCCAAGATCCCAAATCTTGGGATTGGCGATGCTCGCAACGGCAGCAACCGGCTGCACAGCGCCGGGCGGGATCGTCGCGTCCGCCTCAAACTGAGCACAGGAATGACCGTCCGGATCAGTTACGGTATGGCGAATCCGCACCGTGGTGGGCTTTTCAGTGCTGTTGCTGACAATCGTCTCGGCCTCAAGATCCGCCGTCTCGGCCGTGATATTCTTCCCGGTCAGGGTAACGCCGGTCGATCCCATATCCGGATAAATATGCACCCTGCCGGTCTTAATCAGCCACGCCGGGCGATACAGCCCGCCGTTGGTATAATACAGATTCGAATGAGACAGGCAATTGGCCGCTTCCGTCTCGCGATTGGTAACGCGAATCAGCAATTCGTTGTCCTGGTCAAACCGGACGGCAGGCGTCAGGTCAAACACGGCCGCCGTAAATCCTCCCCGATGCTGGCCCGCATGCTCGCCATTGACATACACATCAGCCACCGATCCGGCTCCTTCAAGGAATAAATAGAACCGCCTGCCGGCCCCGGCCGTCAGTGTCCGGCGGTACCAGCCGGCGGAATGTTCATGCAGACCGGCCAGTCGAAACACATGCGGAATTGAAACCGGAAGCCAGTCCGCCTCCTTCGGCAAAACCGGCTCCTGCCCTTCCGGAGTCGTGTCTTCACAAAAGTGCCACTGCTCAAGCGGTGTTTTTTCTCGAAGAGCGGCAGCGGGCCTTTTCCCGCAGCCGACTGTCAGCAAAAGTGCCATCCCTGCTAAAACCCATGCGTTCTTCATAAGAGTCTCCTCAAATCGTCCGTTCAAATTACCGCGGTTCAATCAGAAAACTGTATTCGTACTCTTTCGCGGGCAGCATATATTCATCATGAATCTTCGCCCCCCAGCTATTGTCGCCGCCGACACCCATCTGCCGGTAATCTATGTTCACCGTAATAAAATCCCGTTCCGGCAGCTCATACGGATGATCCGCCGTTTCGATGTCCTCCATCGACCACGGCCAGGCACTGACAGAAACCAGCGGAAGTCCCCGAAACCGAAGCCCCCGGCCCTGCTCATTGCTCAGTGTCATCCATCGAACATCGGTCTTGTTTCCGTATTCCTGCGGGCGGATATACAGGTGTTCGGGAGCGGTCACTTTTTCATGATAAATACCCACTGCCGCTCCGGTCAGACGGTCCCAATAGCTCTCCTGCGGACCCCGGCCGTACCATTCCATCACATCATACTCCCGGCCAATGGCCGTTTGCATACCCAGCCGCGGCAGATCGGGCAGATCGGCTCCCGGCAAAAATCGGCACTCCACACGAATGTGCCCGCCGGAATAAATATAATAGGCGGTCAAAAACTCCGATGGGGACGGCCCCGTATTCAAAATCAATTTCGTTCGAATCAGCGCCCGGCCGTCAGGAAGTGTACTTGCTTCGATGGAATCCACCCCCGGATCCTGACCCGCCGTTTTCCAGAGTCCCTGCCGCTCCGGCATCTTATTGCCGTTGTCATTATCCGTCGGAGACCGCCAGAAATTGACGGCCAGAGGCGAACGAAGCAGTTCTTCCCCGCCGATCTGATAGGATGTCATCATCCCCCGCCTCTTGTCAAAAACAACCCGGAAGCCCTCGTTGCCGACAGCAATCGTCTGTTCCGTTTGCTCGACGGAAAGGACCGTCTCTTTCCGTTGCGACACAACAATCGGCGTCAGCCGAGGCCGGAGCAGAAACTGCTCCCAGGCGACCAAATGCCCTTGCAAAGCCCACAACTGGTCCTCCGCAAGCCGAAAATTAATCCGGACATGATATTCGCTGTCCGCATCATATTCCCGGCCTGCAAGCGGCAGCGTAAGGATTTGCTTTTCGCCCGGCCCGATGTCCGGGCGGCCCAGTTTCTGCTGATCAATCACCCTGCCGTCCCGCGTCAATTCCCATTCCGCTTCAAGCAGGTCTTTCAGGTTCACAAATACATACTCATTCTCAACCTCAAAGACACCGTGCTCGAGATCCACCGGGCCAACGGAAACGTTTTGATAAACCTTCTTCACCTCATGCAAATGCGGATTCGGCTTGCGATCCGGCTGCACCAGGCCGTTGATGCAGAAATTGCCGTCATTGGGCCTGTCGCCGTAATCACCGCCGTAGGCCCAGAACTCCTTGCCCGTAGCCGGATCAACCTTTCGCAGGCCCTGATCCACCCAGTCCCAGATGCTGCCGCCCTGAAGTTTGCGGTGTTCTTTAATCGCAGCCCAATAATCGTTCAAATTCCCGCAGCTATTGCCCATCGCGTGGGAATACTCGCACATAATCAAAGGCCGCCGATCATCGCTGCGGGCATGGCGAACAAGATGCCCAATACTCGGATACATCGGCCCAACCACGTCAACATACGTTTCACCGCGGTGATAATGCGTCGGCCGTGACGGATCACGCTGCTTGACCCAGTGCCATGTCTGAATGAAATTTCGGCCCCACCCCGCCTCGTTGCCCAGCGACCAGAAAACCACGCTCGGATGATTCTTGTCACGCTCCACCATGCGGAGGGTCCGATCCAGGTGCGCCTTGAAAAACTCGGGCCGTTTCGCCGGCGAATCCTTGCCGTAACGCATCCCATGCGACTCAATATTGGCCTCATTGATAACATACAGACCGTATCGATCGCAAAGATCATACCACATCGGCACATCCGGATAATGACACGTTCGAACCGTATTGATATTAAATTGCTTCATCAGCACGATGTCCTGAATCATAGACTCCGGGCTGACATAATGACCCGTATCCGGATCGTGCTCATGGCGGTTAACCCCCTTCATATAGATATAGTTGCCATTGACCAGCAGCACGCCATCCTTGATTTCGATTGTGCGGAAACCAATAGAACAGCCGACTGTTTCGATGATTTTGCCGTCGCTGTTTTTCAGAGCAATCACCAGCCGGTACAGGTGCGGCATCTCGGCCGTCCACTTCAGCGGATTGACAACCGGGGCCGACAGCAGGAACATCGTATCGATTTCCGGCTCAATATTGGAGTGTCGCCGGCTCATCCGGACATCCTCCAGAACAGCGCCGGACGGGTCATATAGCATCGCCTCCACCCCGGCCGACCGCTCCACATCCGTCCCGTAGTTTCGCACAAGAACTTCCACGTTTACCACACCATCCCGATAGGCCGCATCCAGTTCCGGCCGGGCAAAATAATCTCGAATATGCAGCAAAGGCGTCGAAAACAGATACACATCCCGAAAAATACCGCTCAGACGCCACATATCCTGATCTTCAAGATAAGATCCAACGGAATAACGGTACACCTCGGCCGCCAGGACATTGTCGCCCCGCTTTAAATAAGGAGTTAAATCAAACTCGGCCGGGGTGCGGCTGCCCTCGCTGTAGCCGACTTTTTGCCCATTGACCCACAAATAAAACGCCGAATCGACCCCTTCAAAATGGATAAAGACCTTCCGCCCTTCCCACGTTGATGGCACCTGAAATGTCGTCCGATAGGAACCGACCGGGTTGCGGGCCTCATAATTGGTATAATCCTCCGGCGGAACGCCCATGACATACGGAGGATCTTTCTTAAACGGATAGACCGAATTGGTGTAAACCGGCGTGCCGTATCCGTGCATCTGCCAGTTCGAAGGCACTGGAATCTCATCCCAGCCGGAGACATCGTAATCGAGTTTATAAAAATCAACCGGCCTGCTGTCAGGATCTTTGGACCAATGAAATTTCCACGGGCCGTTGAGGCATTGATAATAGGCCGATTGGCGAATATCCCCAATACGGGCCTGCTCAAGCGTATCAAACGGCATCAGCGTGCAGTGAGCCGGCTCTTTATTCAACCCAATCACATCGTAGTTTTCCCAATCCGGCGGCTTGGAGAAAGAGAAATTACAGACACACACAGTCATCAACACAAATAGGAACATTCGATTGTGCATTCCTTATCTCCTGATTAGCGATGCGTTGACTTTCTTTGTAACACGTACGGTCAGTATAATCCATTTTCCACTGACTTCCAGAGGTTTTTGCATTTGCATTCAAATCGAGTACAATTCGTAAGTGGAAAAGGATTCCCAAAACCAAAGGAAAGTCAGGACCCCGGCAGGGATATCATTATTCGGCAGGTCCAATCAGAATTGATGAAATGGAAAGGAAATAAAAAAACATGAAAATTTCTGTCATCCTGGCCCATCCCGATCCGAAAAGCTTTAATGCGGCCATCGCATCGGCCATCGTGGAGTGCCTGAAAAACGATAGCCACGAGGTGTGGTTTCACGATTTGTACCGGCAGCAGTTTGATCCGCTTTTATACCAGGCCGAATTTTCGAAGTCCGCCGAACTGCCGCCCGCCATCCGGGAGCATTGCCGCCAAATTTCCCAGGCCAATGGAATCATTATCATTCATCCGAATTGGTGGGGCCAGCCCCCGGCGATCCTCAAGGGCTGGATCGACCGGGTAATCAGACCCGGCGTGGCATACAGGTTCGAAGAGGGAGATGCCGGGCAAGGAGTACCTATTGGCTTGCTCAGAGCCGAAACCGCACTCATTTTCAACACCTCAAATA
>JAHDQI010000370.1 GCA_018433925.1 Phycisphaerae bacterium
AGTGATAATGATGCAACGAATGCCCTGGCCAAACGAGTAGGATATGCGAAGGTCAACGCACTTGTAGAGCAATTGGGAATTGTAGGGCTCAGCAGAACCATTCTGCCGGAGGAAGGATTTGCCGAACTGCTTGACAAAAGGGTGTTCGAAAAAAGAATGCCGGATGAATCGGAACTGTGGCCGCAGCACGGGACGGCTCGCGGGATGGTTCGCTATTTTGAATTGCTGCATCAGAAGCAATTGATTAATGAGCGGATCAGTGAACGCGTGCTGGAGGTGCTCAACCGCAATCCCAAGCCCTTCGCCCCGGCAAGGCCCGTTGAGTATGCCAGTGTCGGAAAAGGGGGCAGTCTTGTCTGGGAACGATTGGTTCGGCCGCAATACAATATGGTCGGATGGGCCCTGTATCTGCACGGTGAAAAAGAGGCCGCGGCTTTGTGTGTATGGTTTGAGTGGTTCAAGCGATCTATAAAAGAGGATGAAAAAAACCAGTGGATCGATGCGATTTCAAATGGAATCGCGCCACTGCTGGTTCAGGAACATGCCTCCCTGACCGAGGCCCCTGAATTTGTTGTTGGAATAGACGTCGTACCATTTGAAAGCGGCATGGCGATCTGGGAGGCATTGATAAAATCAAAAGGAGGAGATTGGAAGTTATTTAAGACAAACCTGAAGAAAGCGGCTGATTTTCAATCTCTATCTTTGGGCACGGATGTGATTCCAATAGTGGTTTGTAAGGATGTCCCACAGCCGGCCCACTTTACTTGGCGGTGGAAGCGCCCCGATGGGAGATACGGGGGAACAGAGATTGAGTTTGTCAAAGGGCGCTTGTGGGGTTGGCTGCCTGGTGTACAGTTAAACCAGAAAGGCGTCTGGCATTTTGAAATCGGATGGGACGGCAAAAAAGTGCTGGACCGCACAATTTTAGTAATGGACTGATCCCGCGTTTATTAATAACAGAAGGGTAGAATTAACAAATTTTTTGAAAGTCAAAAAATGAAAGTTTTGGTTGCGGAAAAATGCGGATTTTGCCCGGGGGTGCGGAATGCCATCAAGCTGGCGGAACGGACCCTTGCGGCACAGCCGGAGGTCTATTGCCTCGGCCCGATTATCCACAATGAAGATGTGGTAAATCGCTTATCTGAGGCAGGCCTGAAAACGCTGAAGACAATCGAAGACATCCATTCGGGGACGGTGCTGATTCGTTCTCATGGTGCGACTTCTGAGGAACTGGATAAAATAAAGCAAAAAGGTCTTGATATTGTTGATGCCACCTGCGTGCTGGTTAAACGGGTTCAGCAGATTGCCCGCAAGCTGAATGAAGAAGGGTACCGAGTGGTCATTGTTGGCGACAAAAATCATCCGGAAGTTAGGGCTGTTGTGGGTTCGGCCCCGGACGTACGGGTTGTCGCAGGCCCGGAAGATTTAGATAACTTCCGTTCTAATGAGAAGTTAGGAATCATCTGCCAGACCACACAAAGCCCCGATTATTTTGCTGAAACCGTCTCGGCGATTCTAAAAAAGGGCTTTTCGGAGGTGCGGATCATCAATACGCTTTGCCGGGAGACGATGTCCCGTCAGGAAGCGGCCGTCAAACTCTGCCGGCAGGTGGATGTGATGTTTGTGCTGGGGGGGCTGCACAGCGCTAATACAAAAAAATTGGCCGAACTGTGCAAAAAACACAATCCTCAGACGTTTCATTTGCAAAACTGGGAAGAACTTGATAAAAAGGTACTTTCCGGCAAGGGTACGGCCGGCGTAACGGCCGGGGCGTCCACACCGGACTGGGTTATCGAGGACTTTGTCAGACATCTACAGGCGTTTGCCCCAAGGGCCACATAGAACAATTCGGCCTTTTGTGAAATGTGGGAAGGGAAAACCGGCATGAGCTGCGCGGGCCTAAACTTTCCTTTCAAAGCGCCTTATTTTCAAAGAACTTACAGACCCAAACGGACTCTCTGATATCCGTTTGATTTCATTTCCCCAGACACGAGGAAAGCAACAAAATCATTGCTGGAAAAAACCGGTCCGGCTGACTCGGCACTTTCACCGCCTGTGATGATCCCGGATCGATCAACCTTAACCAGTCACTCAGATTTCAGCGGCTTGGGGCCCTTTAAAAGTTGTTCTTGATTTTACGGGGGAATTAAGCATAATGATTGTCGTTTTCGCGGAGGAAAAAAACCATTAGGCCGGGAGGAAAGAGAATGAATCTTGTAGTCCCTTGTTTTAAACACCCCACTTTTTCTTCGTCCGCTTCCGCCGTGTTTTTCGCAAATGATAAATTTTTCAGGAGAAAAACATTTGTTTAATAATTTTATCAATCGTTATGACCTCACAAGAATGTTATGGGGGATCCGACATGGCTATCTGCCTGTGATTCTCTCGAGGTTAACCAAAGGCAAGCTAAAAAGAATTGATGCGGCCTGGAAAATACAAAAGGAAAAAAAGATTCATTCAACCTGGTGGAGTATTCCCAAGGTTCGCAGGCATTGGAATTATTTGATTACCGGTGATGAAACTATTC
>JAHDQI010000075.1 GCA_018433925.1 Phycisphaerae bacterium
ATTTCGGCGAAAGCATCCTCGGTGCGGCCATTCCAAGCCATGCGGCGCTGCATGAGCACGAACATGACCACGAATGTGAACATGAGCATGAGCATCAAGCAGGCCTGACCGATCAAGAAGAGCATACAGGGACCGGCCGGCCAAAGCTGCATCTGGGCTTTATTGAGGAATGGTGGCTGGTCAACCCCGCCGCGGTGCTGGGGGTATTGATCGCTTTCTTCCTACCGGCGACAAAATACCCACATGCATTGCACGTATTGGTCAGCACCTGGGCCTCGTCCAGCCACATGCTGATGAATACGCAGGCCGACTGGAACGCCGGACTGCTGGCGGGCATGTTTATCGCGCTGTTTGTCGCCGTCTGGCTTCCCTGCTGCGTCAGTGATATTATCTTTCCGCTGCTGTTTGTCAAATCCGACGGAGCCCATCTCGGCCATCACGGCTGCATCCTCTGCGGCCGAAAAGAAAAAGAGAAAACACCGCAGGCCGAATCGAACGATGAATAACGGAATGCACCCAAAAGCCCTTGCACTAATCAATTCCTGCGGACTGCGGAGAACCCGGCCGCGGCTGACTATTCTCTCGGCCCTGCTGATGGCCGACAGTCCCCAGACCCAGGATCAAATCGCCGAGCAACTGGGGGTCGCCGCCCCGGATAAGACCACGATTTATCGAACCCTGATGACCCTCATTCGTCACAACCTGGTCCACCAGGCCTATCTGAAAAACCGCACCCGGCATTTTGAACTGGCTCATCATTGCCGGGCCGACCAGTGCCATCCGCATTTTACCTGTACTGAATGCGGACAGACACATTGTTTTCACGATGTCGAGATTCCGCCCGTTCGCAACATCCCGGCCGGGTTTCTCGTACGGCATCGACAACTGCGGCTGGAGGGTATCTGTGCCGCCTGCCGCAAAAAATCGGAAACCGGGAACTGACATGCGAAGCAGACTGTTCATCGCCGCAATCGCCTTCGGCGCCATTCTGGCGACTGCCACAAACGGATTGCTGTTTCTGCACCTGTGGGCCTGCCATCATCCGGCCTGCGACAAAAAGCATGATCCGGACCCGACCCCGCATTCACACAATAATCACACCTGTCCGATCTGCCAGGTACTCCTGATTCACTCAGGCAAATATACTTTGAACCGGCCGCCGGCTTCTTCCCCGGCAGGCCTGATCGTCTATTCCTGTCTTTTCCCCTGCCTGGAGCAGGATTCACAAATTTCCTGTTTCGTCTGCCCTGCCCGCTCCCCTCCGAGGGCCTGATTTTTTCTTCTGCTGCTGACTCTTTCTTTTTCCGGGACTTTGTCTGCGCCTGCCCGTCAGGTCTTTCGGACAAATCCCCGTAAGAAGCTTTCTTATCAGAAATAAAAACCTGTCGAAGAGGAAGGTGTATTATGACCACAAAGTATATATTGCTGCTACTTTCATTAGGGCTGTCTGTCGCCGGCCAAACGGTTTTCGGGCATGCGCATATTCACATCGGCATTAATTATGATCAGACGGACGGAACCGCCGATGACAACACGCTGTTTCTGTTCGGTATGCCGCCGGCGGCACAGCCGGAAAACTACTGGCCGAATTTTCCGCTCTGGGGAAATGCCGCCAATCCCTATGATATGGTTGCCGAGCCGCTGAAACTGGTCTATCAGGCCAGCGGTCTTTTCGCAGGCAAATACGTATGCCAATGGCTGGAATGTTTTCACTCGGCCCATCCGGACCACGGAAACTGGCAATTGGGCGGGGCCGATCCGCAATCCCCCCCCGCCTGGTCTATCGGGATTGAACGGGTCAGCGCCTCGGCCGGGCTTGAGTTCTGGGAGGAAGACACCTTCACCCGGATTCTGAAAAATGATGGAGATTCGATCATCATTCCGCAGCTCTGGATGAACGATAACTACAATGAAGACGGTACCCTCGGCGCATGGGGGCTTCATCATCATGTTCTGTTTATTGTCGATGGAGACGGGGTGCAGACGGGGGACACTTTTTTTGCCGCTCTTCGGGCCGTCGATAACGGCGCAACCGGCTTTGACTCTTCCGAGGCCTGCACCCTGCGGTTTGTCGCCGTTCCGGAACCGGCCACCCTGCTGCTGGCGGCATTCGGAGCAATCGGATTGATTCGAAGAAAGTAACACCCTGTCTGTGTAAATGATTCGTCTTTTTCGCAATATGAAAACAAGGTTTATTCAACAAGAAACTCAGACCCGCCGGGTTTGTCCGGCCGGGTTTACCCTGATCGAACTGCTGGTGGTCATCGCGATACTCAGCATCCTGCTGTCGGTTCTGATCCCCTCTCTTCGGAAGGCCCGACAAAGCGCCCGGCGGACCATCTGTTTCAGCAATCTGCGGCAAAACGGAACAGCCCTTCAATGCTACCTGATGACCGAAGGCGGGCGGCTGCCATCCAGTTCGCACAGCATTCGCGAACCCCGGCAGTACTGGCTCTATGTTCTGACGCAGTACACACAGGAAAGACTTCTCTTCCAGTGCCCCTCGGACCGCCGGGAGCATCCGTTTCTTGACTGGGAAACCCTGCCCGATCCCATCCCCGCCGATACCCGCTGGAGCAGTTACGCGACCAACTACCTGCTGGATCAGAATTCGCCCTACCGCAACGGAGAATACAACAGGGTCTCTGCCGTTCGTCATCCGGCTTATTGCATCTGGATTCACGAGGCCCCGGACTCCTGGACCAGCCAGGACCACGGCCACCCGGAGCAATGGTTCGGCAATGTAGATCTGGCCCGGGGCGATGTGGCCTGGAATCGTCATGACAACCGCAAAGATTCCTCGCAGACGGGCGGCTATGACGGGCGGAGTAATTACTTGTTTCTGGATGGTCACGCTGAAACACTTCCGCTGAAAAAAACCTATGATAAAAACGGCCATTGTTACTGGTTTCCGGATTCGGCACCGACCTGGCCCGAATGGCTGTACAGCATGTTTTGAAAGGAAATACGATGAAAAGTATAGTCGCTGTTTTTATTCTCTTCGCAATGGTTTTGTATATCCTCCCCTGCCGGGCCGACTGCCCTTACGATCATCTTGTCATCGGATGCAACGAAGACGGCGAGCCCAATACGCCCGATGATCGAGTTCTCTTTTTGGACACAGGGCAACTGTATCGACGGAGCGATCCAAACCGGCGGGAGGAGCCGACCTGGCTGAACTGGCACTATAAACTCTTTCCGTTCGGCGGCGATCCCGGGGCCTCGATGTATGTGATCGGCGAGCCGGGATTCGATGTTTTGACAGCCCAAAAAGATCCCAATCGGTGCCTGACCGGGGTCAAAAATGTCGACTATCGAATCATTGTGGAATGTCTGGACATCAGCCCGGGATTGCTGGCCGGAACCCTTTTTGGAGATATTATGATGGCAAACCCGGGCGATTCTTTCAACCACAGCGCCCTGTCCGATACGCATATACATTTGTATTATCAGGCCCCGGCTCCCGGAAATGAGCTATACTGGATTCAATATCGTGTGTATGATGAATTGCATGATCCGGAATTTCCCGACCGCGGCTATCTTCCCAGCCGGCCGACGACTGTCGTCTTCGGCCGCAGCCCCGAGCCGGGCGATATTCATGTCGATGGAAAAACCGATCTGCTGGACCTTGAAAAATTCTCCCTTTTTTGGCTTCTGCAGAGTGACTGTGATGTCCGGAATTCCCGCGGGCAGGCAGCACTCGACCTGTTCGATCGAGCCGACATCAATCGAGACTACCGTGTGGATTTGCATGACTTCAGGGAGCTTTCGCGAAACACCCGGCCGTAAAAAATGATTTTTGCTTGAATCGGCCGCTGCGCTCCCTTAAAACGAAGCAAATTAAAGGTTTGGCGAAACATTTTCCGATCCAAGCTCACGAAAGAAGTCATTAATTGGGAAGTTAGCGGATTGAGGATACCGTGTATTCATATTTGGGGCCTTCTTCTGACAGCGGGCCTCTTGTTTTCGGCCGGCTGTACGGAATCATCCAAACGCCCCACCGCAGCCGACGGAGCCCTGTCTTATATGATTTCCGCCGATCAACTGGCCTCACGGCTGGGCCTGCAAAAATCTTTTTCAGACGGACGGCATATTGAACTGACCAACTCGACCAACCGCGTCCTGATTTTTACTCACCCCGGAGGCAATGTCTATGTCAACGGGCAAAACATCGGTCTGGCGGGCGCCTGCCGGAGAGAAGACGGCACTTATTATTTCGCGGAGCTGCTCGTGCCGCGAATTCGCGGCTATCTGAATGCCCAGACTCCTGTCAAACCAGTCTATACCCCTTCCTCCCCATCGCCGTCATATTCCGGGCGAACCGTCGTCATTGATGCCGGGCACGGCGGCAAAGACCCCGGGGCCATCAGCTATCTTGGCTACCCTGAAAAAGAAGTCAATCTGAAAGTCGCCCAAAAAGTTGCCTGGCGTCTGAAGAGCAAAGGAATTCGCGTCATTATGACCCGAAATAACGATACCTTTATCGAACTGAATGATCGGGCGGAAATCGCCAATCGCGAAGGAGCGGATTTATTCGTCAGTATTCACCATGATTCCAATCACAACCGAACACGCAGGGGATATACCCTCTATATCGCTCCGAACGCCAGCGAAACCTCCCGCCGGGCAGGCCGGTTTATCGAAAAGGCGTTAAGCGGAACCGGGCTTTCGAGCAACGGGATGCGGACCAACGATTATCGCGTACTCATGCGAACACAGGGCCCGGCAGTACTGGTCGAATGCGGCTACCTGTCCAATCCTTCTGAGGCGGCCATCCTCTACGACGGGGACTTCCAGAACCGAATCGCCAACGCCATTGTACAGGGCATCCTGCAGGCCCTCTGAGTTTTCGATCCCGCCTGATCTCCCTGAAAATCACTG
>JAHDQI010000090.1 GCA_018433925.1 Phycisphaerae bacterium
ACGGAATCTCCCCCTTGATCTGTCCTTTCTGCTTGACAATCAGTTTACCAAGTTTGACCGATAAATACGTCCCTGCCGAGGAAATTTCGACCACACGCTTTATCATAAACGGCCCTGAAGCTTGCCTTCACCAGCCGTATCGGCAATTCAAACATCAGTCTTTAGCAGGAAATACTCGCCCAATCGGATCAACCGTGACCTTGTAGCCTGTAATGGTATTGTAGTTCTTTCTTTGAATGTTTGGGGGTAAATCAGATTCACTTATTTTTCCTGCATATGTATGGGGACGTAGAACAATTCGTCCGTCCTGTATTAATTTTTGTACACGATGAAGAACATAATTGCCCTCATCATTTTTGAGCATAAACATTTCATTTTTCGCTAATGAACAAATGAACTGTTTCCCATCTCCATAATCCCTGCATACAACGGGTTTTCCGGTTCGGCTTCGCTGCACAGCTTCATACATTGAAACGACACGGCCTTCGCGTTTGACAGTGCCTTTTTTGTCGGTGTATTCAAAAATCTCAATATGATGGTTATTCCCCGAAGCCACAGCTCGATAAACCTTGCCGCTTTTATCCTTGATGGGGATCATGTTATTGAAAACATCTTGAATCCGGACTTTCTTGATCTGTGGTCCTCTCTGCCCGTTTTTCGTCCTCATGTAAAGCGGTTCTTTCCAGACTTCTTTGGAAACGGTCCCTTTGCCTCCTGCGGTTAATCCGTATTCTTCAAGTCGTTTCGTTACAATCTCTCGCACGACCGGATCAACAATTTTCGGAATCATCGCCAGGGTCAGGGCCTCCAGCGGTTTGCGGTAGACAAAAACATCCTGCCCCTTCTCATCTTTCAACCCGGTCGGTCCGTAAGAGGTCTCTTCATGCAGAGCGCCTGAAACTTTTCGGGTGACGCGGTGCGATACATTAATGTTGTTAATACTCGCCTGTAATTGTTCACGAAAACCCTCCCAGGGCGGCAAAAATTCAGCCGCCGTTTTATTGTATTTACTCTGTGCCAGGTCCCGCAGGTGTGTATTGTCCGTGACTGCCACAACCGCCGCGTCCACAGCATGATGCCTGTGATCCTCCCGGTTTTTCAGCCCCGGACCGGTATAATCAAGGATCGAATTGAGCCCCCATTGGTGACGAAGCTCAGCGG
>JAHDQI010000432.1 GCA_018433925.1 Phycisphaerae bacterium
AAAAATGTGCGTCACGAAGACGCGGGAGGTGAAACATGTAGAAACTGAACGTGTCATGCTCCGCGGGTGATGGAGATTTGGCTCTCCGTAATCGGTCGGCAGGGGCAGGCGGCAAATCGCCATAGCGCTGCATGGGTAAAGAGCCGTTGTGGTGAGCGGCCATGGAAAAGGCACGGCAGGACCGTGTCAGATGAGCGGTCAGGAGACGAACGCAAGTGAACCATGCGAAGAGGCGTCGAAAGTAGGAATAAGATTGATGTCGAACGCCGTATTCATTTTTATGCGGTGATTAGTGCGGGCGTTACCTGCCTCCGGCCCGTGCGGCATCCGGCGTAAAGCATGGCGTGACTCGGTCGCAGGCGCCTGTGGGGAACGTGAGAACCTGTCGCCCGGGTTGGGGTTGATTCGGCTGTAATGTATCCCTGTAATTTGTCATCCAGAAGGATAGGGGTGTGTCGGGGGTCGAATTACAGGTTGTTTTACAGATTTTTAGTCAGGCGGGGTCTTGACAGGATGATGGCTGTGTTTCTCCAGGCGGCTTCGAAGGCGGGACGGGGCATGATTCTCAATCCGGCGGCGGGGTCGGCCAGCAGGACCTCGGAGGGGGTGACCTTCAGGATGGTCACGCAATGGTCGAGGAACCATCCTTCCCGCATGACGGCCAGGGCCACGGCGGCGGCGGGGATTTGGTCGAGGGATTGGAATCGCCGGTATCGGCAGCGGAGGTCCCTTGGGTCATACAGCCGCTCGATGGCGCGGTAGAGATCCCATGAGCCGGTGCCGATCCAGGGGGCGGTTCCGGCGGCTCCGGCGATGCGGGCCTCAGAGGCCTCCAACCCGAGCCGGTTCAATGCCGTGACGGCGGCGGCGGGTCCGCAGGTGTAGGGCCGGGACTGGAGGCAGAGCCCCCGCTCGTCCAGTTGGGTGGGCAGGCGCCGGATTTCATCGCGGAAGACGGCCGGGCCGACGAACGGCAGGCCGATAAAGCAGACCATAAAAATCGCCAGCACGCCGAGGGTGGCGATGCGTTTGCACCGGCCGCGGAGGTAGCCGAGCGGGCTGATGAGCCCGAGGCAGACGGCGAAGGCGATCAGGATGTATTTGATGCGCGAGGCGGCGATCCAGTCCAGCCGGCCGTAAAGGGTGTAGACGTGCAGGCCGTGGGCGGTCAAGACGAGGCCGATCCAGCCGATGGCGGCAACGGATCCGGCAATCGCCTTTTTATAGGAGCGGCTGAAGTACAGGGCCGCGAGGGCGATTCCGCTGCCCGCGACGGCCATGACGAGGATGGCCTGTGTCCATGGATTCATTTTCTCCCAACCTTTCTGTGCGGTCCTGCGCGGCGGGTCCGGCGGGCTTGCCGCCGGGCGAATGGGCCGCTCTCTCCACCTCTATTGTACCGAAATCGGGCGGGAAAAGGAAGGCAAAGACCCCCGGCCGGGGCGGTCGGGTCGGACGGACGGGCCGGGCTTGGCTCCGGGCGGCCGGGAGCGGGGTATTATGGGACCTGCGGGTCCAAAACACGCCGTTCGGCTGAAATTTTTTACAGGACGGGAGGGTGTTCAATGAAGTTATAAAGTCCGGCGACGACAGCGATTACCGAAGCGGTGCGCAGGATATAACGGGCGTAGTGTTTGAAATAAAACAGCAGGATCAGGCCGGCCAACAGCTTGAACAGGAAGGCGAACAGAAAGGGGCCGAGAACGGGGCCGTAGTAATAGGAGGAAACGCGGACGAGGGGATGGAGTTCGAGGCAGATGCCGTCCTGCACCATAAAATGGATGGTGCTGACGGTGTCGAAGAGGATGGCGGCGGTATAGATCAGCAGCAGGGTTCGGTGGCGGCTGAGGAGCTGGTAGGGGGAGGGGCCGGCATCGGTATCGGCCGCGGAGGTTTGCACGGCCAGGTCATTTTGTATGAGGGCGTTCATTGTGATTTCTCGCTAAAATAGATACTTTTACAGCTTATTTCGAATACAAAAAGAATCTATTTATTAGACGAAAAATCCGACCGAATGATTTCATTAAATTTTGGTTTTTTGT
>JAHDQI010000358.1 GCA_018433925.1 Phycisphaerae bacterium
AATGAAACGTAATGCCAATGTCACAGATCCAATCCATTTTGTCGGAAAAACAGCTTGACCGTCATCGGCAAGTCTGGGCTGACTCGCTTCAGCAAGTCACGGTTGATACAGTAGATAGGGAGTTGTCAAAACCCCCGGGCAAGTATTCTCTGCGGCGAATCCTGACGCTGGTCAGTCCTGCAGCCGAAGAGCGATTGGAAGAGATGGCCCGGCAGGCGGCTCACCTGACAATTCAGCGATTCGGAAGAACGATTCAGCTTTACGCCCCATTGTATGTGTCTAATGTTTGCATCAATAGCTGCCTCTATTGCGGATACAATCGGAGCACCGAGTTTAAGAGGACGCGGCTTTCCATTGAGCAGGCGATTGCGGATGCCGAGGTGATTGCCGCGGAGGGCTTTCGGCACTTGCTGCTGGTCAGCGGGGAGGATCGTGAGTTTGTGACGACTGAGTACCTGTGTGAGCTTGCCGGGCGGCTGCGCAGCCGGTTCAGTTCACTTTCGATTGAAATCTATCCCATGACAGAGTGCGAATACAGGACGGTTTTTGAGGCGGGAATCGATGAAGTGGCCCTGTATCAGGAGACGTATGATCGGGATACGTATGCCCGATACCATCCGGCCGGGCCCAAGCGGGATTATGACCTGCGTCTGGAGACGCCGGATCGGTTTGGATCGGCGGGGATGCGGCGGATTGGGCTGGGGGTGCTGCTGGGTCTTGCGGACTGGCGGCTGGAGATGCTGGCGCTGGCGGAACATGCCGCCTGGCTGATGCGCCGGTACTGGCGGGCCCAGGTTGCATTTTCGTTTCCGCGGCTTCGGCCGGCACTGCAGGTCGGATCGGACTGGCCGTATCTGGTTTCTGACAGGGAACTTGTGCAGATGATGCTGGCGCTGCGGCTGTGTTTTGCGGATGCGGGGATTGTGCTGTCTACGCGAGAGCGGCCGGAGTTGAGAGACCCCCTGATTGGGCTGTGTGTGACGCGGATGAGCGCCGGATCGAAGACGAACCCCGGCGGGTACAGCGGACATCAGGAGACGACCGAGCAATTTGAGGTGGCTGACGGGAGGAGTCCGGCGGAGATTGCCCAGGTGATTCGTGCCGGCGGCAAGGAGCCGGTCTGGAAGGACTGGGATTCGGCTTTTACGGCTATCTGATAGGTCTTCGGAGTGAGTCGATGCCGGAGTAGACGGTAAAACCGGCTATGAGAAGATAGGTAATAAGCGTAAACCAGTCGCCCCAGGGACGTGAAACATATGACCAGCCGATCAGGACGGTTCCGATGCCGAAGGACTGAAGGAACATCTTGATTTTTCCGGAGATGACCGCTCCGAAATTAATTCCTCTTGATTCGGCGATATGCCGCAGGGTCTGGACGAGGATCTCGCGTGTGAACAGGAGGATAGCCAGTCCCCAGCGTATCGAGTGGGCGGCCCAGTTGGGGAAATCAAAACCAGCCAGAAGGGGGCGTCCGACAATGGCAAAGCACAGGAAGGCCCCGCAGACGAGGACTTTATCGGCCAGGGGGTCGACGGTGCGGCCGAACTGGCTGGTGACATTGAAGGCGCGGGCGATGTGGCCATCGACAATGTCGGTGATCCCGGCGATGACAAACAGGACGAAGGCCGTCATGAGGAGTTTGGCCGGTTTGTCCTGCCCGGTGTGCGGCGCATAGAGGATCATGGCCAGGACGATCGCTGTCATGATCACCCGAGCTACGGTGAGGGCATTGGGAACATGCCGTATTATGCCTTTTGGTTTTTCCTGTTCCATTGGGTTCATCGTGGGCCGATTATATAGGTAAGATTGTAAAACAGCAATATTTTGAATCCGGTTTCCGCATAACCGGCCGTGTTTGGTTTTGGCCTTGCGGCTGATAAAAAAAAGGCGATTTTGTGGGTTTTTGGGCTGGGAATGCGGTTTTTGGGTGGTTTTGTAGGTATTATTCCTGATGCCAAGTTTGTCCGTTCCTTTTCCTTTTTTGTCCGCTCTTTGTTCTGTTTTGTCCGTTTTTTGTCCGAAAATTGCCGCTTTTTCTCCGGTTTTTTCCGAGTTTTGCCAATGGTCAGATACCAGATACCAGAGGTCATATACCAGCGGGTCGAAACTTCCTCTTCTGTACTTTTCAAAAAGCCCTGGGCCTTA
>JAHDQI010000322.1 GCA_018433925.1 Phycisphaerae bacterium
CTGGTGAAGAATCAGCTTTTGCGACGGGAAGTGGCTGGTACTTCTGCACCGATTCCGGCAAATTTTTTGCTGCAGACGGCGGAAGTGAAGGGATGGAAGGTACTGATGACCATGGTGACCTGTAATTCCGAAGGTCCCGCTGACCGCAGCGCGGTCTGAATAAAGCAATCAAGCCGATCGGCCTTACGAAAATCACTCGGGGGTCGGTCGGCTTTTTTTAAACACAGAAGGAACGATCATCGGCAAAGCATTCGGATTCTCATGATTGTGTTGGAGGGCATGAAAATGGACAAGAAAACCGAGTATCGATGGAAGCGAGGTAAAGAAATGACCAGTCGATTTGTACGCGTATTTGAAGGCGGTATCGTGGGGCTGATGCTGCTGGCCGCGGCGATTGCCGCCGGTCCCCGGGTCAGCCAGGCCCAGGCCGAAAACAAGGTGACTCAGTTGGCTGAGCGTCTCCAGCAGATTCGCTCCTGCATCGCTCTTTATCAGGCCGAGCATGACGGGGCGATGCCCGGTCTGACGGCCGACGGGCAATTGATCAGCGCCGATGATTTTGTCGCGGCCATGACCAACGAAGACGGCAAATCCCTCGTACCCTATTTGAATCAGATTCCCGCCAATCCCTTTGTGCGGGAAGCCGGGCGGCAGAGGACAGTAACCCTGGTCAATGACCCCGCGGCACGGCCTACGGGGCAGGAAGGTACCGGCTGGTGGTTCAATACCGCCACGGGTCATTTTGCGGCCTGTAATTCGGCCTATCATGCCGCGTATTGAAGAATGAAACCATGAAGCTCATGAAGAACGGCGATTGGACAGATCGTGTTTCTTCACGATCTTCACTGTTTTTACGGTGCCATGAATTGCATGGAATGAAACGAAGACAAAGAAAAACTGATGGCTATACGCTGCTCGAGGCGCTGATGGCCATGTCGATCCTGGGCATGGCGGCCGCGGGGGTGCTGCTGCCCTTTGTCTCGGCCGCAAGCGTCCAGCAGGAGGCCACCACCCGCGTCCTTGCCGCCAAACTGGCCGCGGACCGAATGGAGGAGATTGTTTATCAGGGGTATGAGTATGCTTGCGAAAAGTTAGGGACAGAAGAATTAGTGACAGAAATAGAATTGGCCGAGGAACTTCAGAAAGTAAATGGGGACGACGATATCGTCGAGTATTTTACTGATCCTGTTTATAAACGATTCAGTCGAAATGTGGCTTATACGGCATACCCTGGTATCAAAAAGGTGGTTTTGATTACGATTACCGTGAAGTACGATATAAATAAAACCCCCGCAGACACAACGGACGATCTGGAAATGATAAAAGTCCGGTCGTTAATCGGTTCTTAAATGAAAAAGACCCGTAAACAACGCCGTC
>JAHDQI010000058.1 GCA_018433925.1 Phycisphaerae bacterium
CATACACCCCCCCGGCAATCGCGTCAAAAGCAAATACCTCTTCCCGATGGGGAAAGTGCAGCGCCCCAAAGGTCCAGACATTCAACCGCAGGACTTCGGGCATCTCCAGCGTTAAATGAATTTGGCTGATCGTGTGTTGATACTGTGTAAACGGCACGAATGTGCTGATCTGAAGGGCATCCATATCGAGCGGATCAAAACCGAACAGGTGGGTAAAGGCACGAAGGTATCCTGTTGCACCAAGGCCCAATCCGGGAAGAACAAAATCGCCGGGTTCCGTAAGCATCACGCTGGAGATCATGCTATCGTCTGGTTCCAACGGATCGCTATAGATCTGAACATAGATCGGAGAACCGATGTGTCCCTTATAATGAACACTTCCGGTGATCTGGGTAGTCGTTTCCATAAAACAAAGCTGAATATGTGTCGGATTTTTATCCGCCGTCTCCAGTACCCACGGGTACGTCCCCCAGGAGGAATTGACCGTGACATAACGTCCCCATAAATAAGAAGGAATCATACCGAACGGAACTTTGAAGTGAATCATATTCAAATCACAGTCGGCATCAATCAAACCCTTGTTTTCCCAATAATTCCAGCCGTATTCCTGAACACGGTGAAGCAATTGGGCGGAATAGAATACTCCATTTTCAATTTCAACCACAATTTTCAGAGAATCCGGCGCCGAGGGATCAAGCGGGGAATAGCTAAGAAGCACTTCATAATGATAGTGACCTTCCGCCGGAATTTCATCCAGTACAATACAGCCGTGCAGGCAATCTATGTTATATCCCATAAATAAATCCCGAATATCAGCCCCGGGAATATCCTGAATATCTTCGCAGACATCCTCGGTTAAATCTGACAGAATCCACTGTTCGTCAAGCCAGAATCCAACCCATCCATTCATGATTTGCACCGGGTGGATTTCCGCCCATTGTTTGTTTTCTGCGGGCTGAAGATTTCCGAGAATTGTCCATTCTTTTTGTGTCATCTCCGGTACAATCCCGCCGAGCGTAGCATCTTGTTCAAGTCCATTGCCGACTGTGCCGGGAAGCGGCCGGTTCCACGCATTCAGTTCAGGCAGCAAATCTCGAGGTGATACCGGCACCGGATAACGGGGCGAAGAACCAAACATCGGATTCAAATCGGCAATAAACTCACTCTCGATGAGGGATACTCGGTTTCCCGTAATGGAGCCGAACGTTCCATTCATATCTCCCCAATAGTCCAGTGATGCGTTTGAAATCCTGCTGCGATCCTCGTTAATGGTACCCCATAGATACCCGTACTGATATCCGTTCTTTTTGTTTTCCAGAGAGGCATAGAAAGATTCGCCTTCGATCCCAAAACAGGAAACCTCCCATTCCGAGCCATCCGCTGCCCCGGGCGCAAAAACCATTGCTCCCTCCTCGATGGGTTCGTTGAAAAAGTCAAACTC
>JAHDQI010000355.1 GCA_018433925.1 Phycisphaerae bacterium
CTCCTCCTTGACGGCAAACTGAATGTTGATCAGGCCGCTGACCTTCAGCTCGAGGGCCAGCAGCCGGGTCTGCCGCTTGATTTCTTCGATGATTTTCTGCGAAAGGGAAAACGGCGGCAGGATGCAGGCACTGTCGCCGGAATGTACGCCGGCTTCCTCAATGTGTTCCATGATGCCGCCAATGACCACGGTTTTCCCGTCGCAGATGGCGTCCACGTCCAGCTCGGTGGCGTCATCGAGGAATTTGTCGATCAGGATCGGGTGCTCGCCGGAGACTTCAATGGCTTCCCGGACACAGGCCTCCAGCGAGGTCGGATCATAGACGATATCCATGGCCCGGCCGCCGAGGACAAAGGAGGGTCGAATCAGGAGCGGATAGCCGAGTTTTTTGGCGATTTTGAGGGTTTCTTCATAGCTTGTAGCCGTGCCGCTGTAGGGTTGGCGCAGGTTGAGTTTGGCGACCAGCTTGTTGAATTTTTTTCGATCTTCGGCCCGGTCGATGCTGTCGGGCGAAGTGCCGATGATCTTGACGCCCGTCTTCCGGAGAGGCGTGGCGAGTTTGAGCGGAGTCTGGCCGCCGAACTGGACAATGACCCCGTCCGGCCGCTCCCGATCCACGATGGACATGACATCCTCAAAGGTCAGCGGCTCGAAATAGAGCCGGTCCGATGTATCGTAATCGGTACTGACGGTTTCGGGGTTGCAGTTGACCATAATGGACTCGACCCCAATCTCTCGCAGGGCAAAAGCGGCATGGCAGCAGCAGTAATCAAATTCAATGCCCTGCCCGATCCGGTTGGGTCCGCCGCCGAGGATCATGATCTTGCGCCGATCGGTAGGTTCGGCCTCGCACTCGCGCTCATAGGTCGAGTACAGATAAGGAGTATGGGCCTCGAACTCAGCCCCGCAGGTGTCCACTCTTTTGTATACAGGCCGGACGCCCTGCTGCTTTCGCAGATCGCGCAGTTCCGTTTCGGGGATGCCCATCCAGCGGGCAATGTACTTGTCGCTGAAACCGGCTTCCTTGAATGCGCGCATCCGCTTGGGGCCGGCCTTTTTCCCGGCAGACGACTTGATTTCTTTTTCCAGATCGACGATCTGTCGGATGTGATTGAGAAACCACGGGTCGATTCGGGTATATTCATGGATCTTTTCGACAGACAAATCCCGGCGAAAGGCCTCGGCCACATACCAGAGTTTGTCCCAGCCATTGGTCCGCAGTTTTTCGATGATCTGATCGCGGCTGAGATTGGCGGGAAGATGCTGCCCGTCGAGCGAATAGCGATCAATCTCAAGCGACCGGATGGCCTTTTGCAGCGATTCCTTCATGGTCCGGCCGATCGCCATGGCCTCCCCGACAGACTTCATCTGGACGGTCAGTTCGGGACTGGTCTGGGGGAATTTTTCGAAGGTAAAACGGGGCCATTTGGTGACGACATAGTCTATTGTCGGCTCAAAGCAGGCCGGTGTTTTTTTGGTAATGTCATTGGGGATTTCATCGAGGGTGTATCCGACCGCCAGCAGGGAGGCGATTTTGGCAATGGGAAAGCCGGTGGCCTTCGAGGCCAGGGCCGAACTTCGCGAGACCCGCGGGTTCATCTCAATCACGTAAAGTTTTCCGTTTTGCGGATTGACGGCAAACTGAATGTTCGATCCGCCGGTCTCCACGCCAATGGCCCGAATGATTTTCAGCGACGCATCCCGCATGATCTGATATTCTTTGTCGGTGAGTGTCTGTGCCGGGGCCACGGTGATGCTGTCGCCGGTGTGGATGCCCATCGGATCAAGGTTTTCGATGGAGCAAACAATCACGACATTGTCTTTTCGGTCCCGCATGACCTCCAGTTCATACTCCTTCCAGCCGGCGACGGATTCTTCGATCAGGACCTGCTGTTTCGGGCTTAAATCCAGTCCCCACTGGACGTATTTTTCATATTCTTCGGCGTTGTAGGCGACATTTCCGCCGGTTCCGCCGAGTGTGTATGACGGCCGAATGATGGCCGGGAACCCGATTTCCTTTTGACTCTGCAGGGCCTCTTTGAGCGAGTGAATATAGCAGCTTTTGGGAACTTCCAGGCCTATCTCCTGTATGATTTTCTTAAACCGGTCGCGTTCTTCGGCCCGCTTGATGGATTGCAGGTTGGCCCCGAGCATCCGAACGCTGTATTTTTTGAGGACGCCGCTTTCGGCCAGGGCCACGGCCGTATTCAGGCCCGTCTGACCGCCCAGGGTCGGCAGCAGCGAATCGGGCCGCTCTTTTCGGATGATTTTGGCTACCATTTCCGGGGTGATCGGCTCGATATAGGTCCGGTCGGCCAGTTCGGGATCGGTCATAATCGTGGCCGGATTGCTGTTGACCAGAATGACTTCGAATCCCTCGCTTCGGAGGGCCTTACAGGCCTGGGCCCCGGAATAATCAAATTCGCACGCCTGGCCGATGATGATGGGGCCTGAACCGATGATTAAGATTTTATGGATGTCTTTGCGTTTCGGCATTTATTGACTCTGTCTGCTTATTTTCGTTATCCCGGTCCTGCTTGGACCACCGGGACATTTATAAATTCCGCGGAGTATACCGTCGCGGCCGGGGCGATTCAAGTTCTATCTTTTTAGAATCAGAGATTAAAATCCATATTGATTGGTAATCGGCATTCGGCGGTCTCTGCCAAAGGCACGGGGAGTAATCTTGATGCCCGGCGGGGACTGCCTGCGTTTGTATTCATTTCTATCCACCAGCCGCAAAATGCGCTCTACCTGCTGCCTCGGAAGTCCTTTGGCGATCAGCTCATCCCGGCTCAGGTGTTCTTCGATGAATCCCTTGAGAATCTGATCGAGCAGGTCATATTCCGGCAGGGAATCGCTGTCCTTTTGATTTTCCCTCAGCTCGGCGGAGGGGATTCGGGTGATGATGCCGGGCGGAATAACCGGACGTCCCCTGGTTTGATTGAAATATTCGCAGAGCTGATAGACCCTTGTTTTGGGCACGTCCTTGATAACGGCGAAGCCCCCTGCCGTATCGCCGTAGAGCGTCGAATAGCCCACCGCGGTTTCGCTTTTGTTGCCGGTTGTCAGCACGAGATATCCAAACTGATTGGACAGACTCATGAGCATGGTTCCGCGGATTCTGGCCTGAAGATTTTCGTAGGCCAGTCCCTGCTCATTCCAGCCGTCGATGGCGGCCAGTGAACCGCTGAAGGCATCAAGGACCGGGCCGATGGGGAGGGAATGAAAGCGGATGCCCAGGTTATCGGCGAGGGCTTTAGCATCGGATCGGGTCTCTTCCGAGTTGAAGCGGGAGGGCATGGTAATGCCGATGACATTTTCCGGGCCCAGCGCCTCGACGGCCACCGCGGCCGTCAGGGCCGAATCAATCCCGCCGCTGAGCCCGATCAGCACGGCAGAAAAGCCGTTTTTCCGGACATAATCGCCGGTGCCAAGTACGAGCGCTCTCCATATCTCGGCAACCGGATCAGGGGCCGGGATATCTGAGACGGCGGAGGGACATTGGATATCCACGTTTCCGCCGCCTGTTTTTTTGCAGTCAAGCACCATCATATCTTCCTCGAATTCGGCGGCCCGGCAGAGAAGCTGCCCTGACGCATCGAGGGCCATGCTGCGGCCGTCAAAGACCAACTCATCCTGGCCGCCGATCAGGTTGGTATAAATCAGAGGGCAATGAAAATGAAGGGCACAGCGGCGAAGGGCTTCGCATCGCTCCTGTATTTTCCCGACGTGGAACGGAGAGGCGGAAAGATTGACGATTGCGTCAAAAGACCATCGGATTTTGAGGAAGAAATCATCGAGCCAGTCCAGGTCCCAGAGATCCTCGCAAATCGTTACCGCCAGACGAAGCCCGCGCACCTGAAAAACAAAGGGGTCCTGACCGGGCAGAAAATAGCGTTTTTCGTCAAATACCCCATAATTAGGAAGGCGTCCTTTTTGATAACTTTTTACGATTTTTCCATCCTGCAGAAGGGCGGCGGAATTATACACTCCCTTGTCCGTTCGCTGTGCCCAGCCGACCAGGAGCGCGATCCCCTGTACCTGCTCGGCCAGCCGAACAAGGTGCGTATGGGTATCTTCGAGAAAACGGGGCCGATGCAGCAGGTCTTCCGGGGGGTATCCGCAAAGAAACAGTTCCGGGAGGATGAGAAGATCGGCTTTTTGGGAGCGCGCCGATTCGAGAAAGCGCAGGGCCTTTCGAGTGTTTCCCTCGAGGTCGCCGACGACGGCGTTGGCCTGTCCCATTGCGATCCGAACAGTCATTTTGGATTCCTTTGGTAATTCATTGTATGGCCGAGCGTTCCCCGGCCCCTTGTTTACAGCCAGCGATCCATCGCCTCAGCGGCTTTTCGCCCGGCATCGATGGCCCGTACCACCAGCGAGGCCCCGATGACCGCATCGCCTGCGGCGAATACCATCGGATTACTGGTCTGGTAATCGGCAGCCCGGATATTGCCCCGATCATCAAGCGTCAGCTTCAAATCTGTAATCAGCGGTCCGTGCTCCACATGCACAAACCCCATGGCCAGCAGCACCAGATCGGCCGGCCGTGTCAATTCGGTTCCGGGCTTTTCCTGAAGTTCCCAGCGTCCTTTTTTGCTGATCCAGTCTACGCCAACGCAGTGGATTTGGCTGACTCGTGTTTCGGAACCGGAAAATTTGGTCGTCATCGTACCCCACATCCGTTCGCATCCTTCCTCATGGCTGGAGGAGGTTCGCATGATTCGCGGCCACATCGGCCAGGGCGTATCCGAGGGACGGGCTTCCGGCGGTTTCGGGAGAATTTCGATCTGCAGGATGGATTTGGCGCCCTGCCGGCGCGACGTTCCCACGCAGTCGCTTCCGGTATCGCCGCCGCCGATGACAATCACATGTTTTCCGGAGGCATTGAGCCGTTCCCGGTCCGGGTCAATCGGCTCCCCGACATTACGTTTATTCTGCGCAGTTAGAAAATCCATCGCGTATACAATATTTTCATAGCCGCGTCCGGGAACCGGCAGATCCCGGGGCTGTCCGGCCCCCATCGTCAGGCAAATCGCGTCAAAGCGTTTGCACAGATAGTTGGCGGACAGATCGATTCCTGCATTGACCCCGGTTTGAAATTCCACGCCCTCAGCTTTCAGTTGTTCGAGCCGCCGGTCGATGACCCATTTTTCGAGTTTGAAGTCCGGGATCCCGTAGCGAAGCAGGCCTCCGGGCCGTTCGTCTTTTTCAAAGACCATGACCTCGTGTCCGGCCCGTGCAAGCTGCTGGGCGGCCGCCAGACCGGCCGGTCCGGATCCGACAACCGCCACTCGTTTTCCGCTTTTTTGAGCGGCTTTGAGGGGAACGATCCAGTTTTCCGCAAATCCCTTTTCGACAATCCGGCTTTCAATATGTTTAATCAGCACCGGCTGGTCATTAACTGAAAGCGTACAGGCGGCCTCGCAGGGGGCCGGGCAAACCCGCCCGGTGATTTCCGGGAAATTGTTGGTGGAATGCAGGTTCTCGCAGGCCTGCTTCCAGCGTCCCTGATAGACAAGGTCATTAAATTCCGGGATCCGGTTGGCGACCGGGCAGCCGTATTCGGCGCTGTGACAAAACGGAATGCCGCAATCGGCGCAGCGCGCAGCCTGCTGCCGGACGGCGTCGGGCGTCAGGGGGATTTCAATCTCGGTATAATCGCGCACACGCTGATCGATCGGCCGGTAAGGTACCGGCTGTCGTTGGCATTCGAGAAACCCTTTCGCCTTAGCCATGGAACACCTCTTCTGTCGCGGGGGTTGACTCTGTGCTTCTTCGCTCCCCGGCCCGCATCCGCTCCAGCGCCCTGCGGTAATCAATCGGGATCACTTTAACAAATTTGCCGACCCTGTCCTGCCAGGCGCTTAGAATTCGCCGTGCACGACTGCTGCGGGTCAGTTTTTCATGCTTTTCAATCAGCTTATAAAGCAGGTCCTGATCCTCTTTTCTGTAGACGCTTTCGAGGTCCACCATGTCGAGATTGCAGAGGGTGTCAAACAACTGCAGTTCGTCGAGCACATAGGCGATGCCCCCGCTCATGCCCGCCGCGAAATTGCAGCCGGTCTTGCCCAGCACCACGACCAGCCCGTTGGTCATGTAGTCACAGGCGTGATCGCCGACTCCTTCTACGACGGCCGTGGCTCCGCTGTTTCGCACGCAAAACCGTTCGCCCGCCATCCCGTTGATAAAGACCTCTCCGGCCGTGGCCCCGTAAAGCAGCGTGTTTCCGACGATGATATTGTCATGTGCCAAAAACGGCGATGCGGGCGGGGTCTCCACGACAATCCGGCCGCCGGAAAGGCCCTTGCCGAGGTAGTCGTTGCTGTCTCCGACCAGGTGCAGGGTGATGCCGGGAGCGAGGAACGCACCAAAGCTTTGTCCGGCGGACCCTTCAAACGTCAGGTTGATCGTGTCTTCGGGCAGTCCCTGCGGGCCGTACTGTTTGACGATATGGTGACTTAGTATGGTCCCAACGGTCCGGTTTGTATTGCGGATCGGCATTTTAAAGGCAATGGGTTTTGATTTTTCAAGCCCCGGCCTGACTTTTTCGAGAATCTGCCAATCGAGGTGGTCCCTGAGCCGATCCGGCTGGGAATGGACTCGATACCTGGCGGCGTTTTCCGGGGTCTGCGGCTGATAAAAGATCATGGAGAAATCGAGGCCCCGGGCCTTGTAATGCTCCACGGCCTGCCGCATGGACAGGCGATCTGAGCGCCCGATCATTTCGTTGATGGTTCGAAAACCCAGCCGGCTCATCCATTGCCGCGCTTCCTCGGCGACAAACAGCAGGTATCGCTGAAGGTACTCCGGTTTTCCGGCAAATCGCTTCCGCAACTCGGGGTCCTGGGTGGCGATGCCGTAGGTACAGGCGCCTTCATGGCATTTTCGAAGGAGGGTGCATCCGAGCGTGACCAGGGCGGCCGTGCCGAATCCGAATTGTTCCGCTCCGAGCAGGGCCGCGATGACTACATCGCGTCCGGTCCGCAACTGGCCATCGGTCTGGACTCGGATGCGGTCGCGCAGGCCGTTCATCATCAGGACCTGCTGGGTTTCGGCCAGGCCGATTTCCCACGGGCAGCCGGCGTGTTTAATGGAAGACTGCGGGCTGGCGCCGGTGCCGCCGTCGTGTCCGCTGATGAGGACCTCGTCGGCATTGCCCTTGGCGACGCCGGCGGCAATCGTTCCGACGCCGACTTCGGAGACCAGCTTGACGGAGACTTTGGCATCCGGATTGCTGCACTTGAGATCGTATATCAACTGCGAGAGGTCTTCGATGGAGTAAATGTCATGGTGCGGCGGCGGTGAGATGAGGGTGACGCCGGGGGTGGAATACCGCAGATGCGCGATTTCGGCGGTGACCTTGTGACCGGGAAGCTGGCCGCCTTCGCCGGGCTTTGCGCCCTGGGCCATTTTGATCTGCAATTCCCTGGCATGGGCCAAATAATTGATCGTCACCCCGAAGCGGGCGCTGGCGACCTGCTTGATGGCAGAGTTTTTTGAGTCGCCGTTGGGTTCCGGTGTGTACCGCGCCGGATCTTCTCCGCCTTCGCCGGTATTGCTCATCGCCCCGAGCCGATTCATGGCAATGGCCATGCATTCGTGGGCTTCCTTGCTGATGGAGCCGTGACTCATGGCACCGGTGCAGAATCGTTTGACGATTTCAGAGGCCGGCTCGACTTCTTCGAGGGGCACGGGATCGGCGGGCTTGAATTCAAAGAGGCCCCGCAGGGTGCACAGATGCGCGGCCTGTTCGTTTACCGCCCGGGCAAACTGCTCATAGGATACGGCGTCTTCATTGACGACGGCATGCTGGAGTTTGCTGACGGTCAGGGGATTCCACAGGTGCCGCTCTCCATCCTCCCGGTAATGATACTCCCCGCCGTAATCGAGGTCGAGCATGCCGGAGGTACGCGGACGGCATGCGTTTTGATGCCGCAGGAGAATGTCCCGGGCGACGGTGTCCAGCCCGATGCCGCCGATACGCGAACTGGTTCCCGTAAAGTACCGATTCACAACATCTTTATTCAGCCCGATGCACTCGAAAAGCTGGGCATTGAAGTAACTTCGCAGTGTGGAGATGCCCATTTTGCTCATGGTCTTCAATATCCCCTTTTTGACCGCCGCGATATAATTGTCGGCGATCTGCTCGGGCTCCATCTCTTCGGGCAACTGGCCTTCCTGCCGCATGTACGTCAGCGTTTCAAAAACGAGATAGGGGTTGACGGCGTTGGCTCCGTACCCGCAGAGCAGGCAGAAATGCATCACTTCGCGGGCTTCTCCGGTTTCGAGGATCAGGCCGGTCTCTCCCCGCAGACCGTGTTCGATCAGTCCGTGATGGACCGCGGAAACGGCCAGCAAGGCGGGAATCGGCGCCCGGGTGGCGTCGCTGGTACGGTCGCTGAGGATAAGCAGCGAGGCGTCCTGTGTTTCAACGGCATCCATCGCGTCCTGAACAAGCCGGTCAAGGGCCTGCTCAAGAGCTCGTCCCGGATTTTCTGCATCGATTTCAAACACGGCCGGTATCGTGAAGATCCGAAAATCATTCCGATGTACCGAACGCAGGCGAATCATATCTTCATTGGCCAGAATCGGGTGAGGCAGTTTGAGCTGCCGGCAGTGCTGCGGGGTTTCATCGAGCCCATTCAGCCGCCGCCCGGTATAGCTCATTAAGCTCATCACCAGCCCTTCCCGCAGCGGATCGATCGGCGGGTTGGTTACCTGGGCAAACAATTGTTTAAAGTAATCAAACAAGAGCCGTGGCCGAGCGCTCAAGACCGCCAGCGGGGTATCATTGCCCATTGAGCCGACGGGTTCCTGTCCGTTGAGGGCCATCGGGGCCAGGATCATCTTTAATTCCTCGCGTGTATAGCCGAACCTGCGAAGCCGGGAGGCGAGGGTATCGGCTTCCACCTGCTGCAGGTCGGGCGTGGTAAACAGGCCCCGCAATTCGATTCGGTTTTGCTCAAGCCAGCGGCGATAGGGTCTGCGTCGGGCGATTTGGCCCTTGATTTCGTTGTCGGTAATGATCCGCCCGTCCTGGGTGTCAACCAAAAACATTTTTCCGGGCTGAAGGCGTCCCTTTCGGCTTATTTTTTCGGGCGGAAAATCCACCACCCCGGTTTCACTGCTCATGACCACGAGGCCGTCATCGGAAACCATATAGCGGCACGGACGCAGGCCGTTTCGATCCAGCGTTCCGCCGATTAACCGGCCATCCGTAAAGACCATGGCGGCCGGGCCGTCCCACGGCTCCATGATCGCGGAGTGGTATTCATAAAAGGCGCGTTTATCGGTGCTGATATGGTATTTTGCGCCAAACGCTTCCGGGATCATCATCATCATGGCGTGAGGCAGGGATCGCCCGGCGCGAATCAGCAGTTCAAGCATGTTATCAAAACAGGCCGAGTCGCTGCCGTCCGGGTCCAGCACCGGCACGAGGTCTGAGAGGTCCCGGCCGAGGGTTTCGCACTCGAGGCGTTTTTCACGCATTCGCATGTAGTTGCGGTTGCCGCTGAGGGTATTGATCTCGCCGTTGTGGGCAATGCAGCGAAACGGCTGGGCCAGCTTCCAGTTGGGCAGGGTATTCGTGCTGTACCGCTGGTGGACAATCGCCAGTGCAGAGGCCATGCGTTCCTCGGCCAGGTCCGGATAGTATTCGAAAAGCTGCCAGGCCATAAACATGCCTTTGTAGCACAGGGTTCGGCTGGACAGGGAGGGGATATAAAAGTCCTCGCCGGCTTGCCCAAACTGCTGCCGCACAAGCCGCTCGGCTCGGCGGCGGGCCATGAACAGTTTTCGCTCAAAGAGTTCCTGATCCAGACCGGCGCCATCGACAAAAAACTGCCGAACCACCGGCTCCCCCGCCAGGGCAATCGGGCCGAGGCAATCCCGCTGAAACGGAACCTGTCGCCAGCCAAGCAGTTTCGCGCCATAATGCGAAATCGCCTGTTCAAGGAGGGTTTCACACTGTTGCCGCAGTTGATCATTTTTGGAGCCGAAAACGACGCCAACCGCATATTGGCCGGGCTGGGGGAGATCGATTCTCAACCGTTTGCATTCGGACCGGAAGAAGACATCGGGAATCTGCATTAAAATGCCTGCCCCGTCTCCGGTGATATCATCAGAGCCGGCTGCCCCGCGATGGTGGAGGTTCAGCAGGATCTGTTTTCCGTATTCAAGAATCGAATGATCCTTTTTTCCGGATATATTTACTACGGCCCCAATTCCGCAGGCGTCATGTTCCCTGCGAACCTCGTAGAGGCCCTGATCTTTGGCTCGCACATGCATGGTTTTTGGGTTCCCTTGCCTATAATTCAATAACCTATACTTATACTAAATTCGCAATAGGTTATCTTAACCTACGTCAAATGTCAACCGATGTCCTTGATAAAGCCGGAGAATGAGCAAAAAAAGCTGTATTTTTATTACAAAACATTTTCATAAGAAGGGCCATGCCGACGAGAGATCTCCCCGGTCATGGCCCGGCTAAAAATCCGTTTTTCGAGTAAAAAATAACCGGTTTTTACCGAATGAACAGCATCTCCGCATAGCTCGGCAACGGCCAGAGCTGGGCATCGACAACCATTTCAAGGGCATCGGCCGCCTGACGAACCGCATTCATGTGCGGGACGATTTCATGCCGGCAATGATGGGCCTTTTTATGGGTTGATTCGAGGCCGCTGAGCCTTGTGACCTTTTCATCCAGCTTGCAAATGGCCTCATGCAAGTCGTCAATCAGACCACAGACGGTTTCGAGCATTTTCTTCTGAGAACTCGACTGGGCCCCGGCCGATTCGACGGAATGCACGGAGGCGGCCAGTTTGCCGGCATACATGGAACAGGCCGGCAGAATCTGCCGCTTGGCAATATTCAATGTCGTGCCGGCTTCGATGTTGATTGTCCGGGTATAATTTTCGAGGAGGATCTCCGTCCGGGCCTCCAGTTCCGATTTGGTCAGGACCTGATTGCGTTCAAAGGCCGCGACATTTTCCGGATCCAAAATGGTCTCAATCGAGTCCACCGTGGAGGCAATGTTGGGCAGGCCTCTTTTTTCGGCCTCTTTGACCCAATCGGCACAATAGTTGTCGCCGTTGAAGACGATCCGGGCATGGTCTTTGGCGATTTTCTGCAGAATTTTCTGCGCCTCGGCCTTATGATCCTTGCTGTTTTCCAGCTCATCGGCGATCTCTCCGAGCACATCGGCAACGATGGTATTGAGCACAAACGCCGGTCCGGCACAGGACTGGCTGGAGCCAACCATGCGAAACTCAAATTTGTTTCCGGTAAACGCAAACGGCGAGGTTCGGTTTCGGTCTGTGCAGTCCTTGGGCAGCGGCGGAAGGGTTGAGATTCCCAGCCGAAGCTGACCGCCCTGCCGTGAAGTCTTGGCCCCGCCGGAGGCCAACTGCTCAAAAATCTCGGTAAGCTGGTCGCCGAGAAAGATCGAGACAATCGCCGGAGGGGCTTCATTGGCGCCGAGTCGGTGTTCGTTTCCGGTATTGGCCACGCTGGCCCGCAGCAGTTTGGCGTATTTATCCACCGCGCGGATCACGGCACACAAAAAGACCAAAAAGAGCATATTGTCGTGCGGCGTCTGCCCGGGATCGAGCAGGTTATTTCCGGTATCGGTGACCAATGACCAGTTGTTGTGCTTGCCGGACCCGTTGACGCCCGCAAAAGGTTTTTCGTGCAGCCGGCAGACAAATCCGTGCCGCAACGCCACTTTTTGAAGCGTTTCCATCGTAAGCTGGTTGTGGTCGGTTGCCACATTGACCGACGTAAAGACAGGGGCCAGCTCATACTGGGCCGGCGAGACTTCGTTGTGCTGAGTTTTGGCCGAGACGCCCAGTTTCCACAGTTCGATATTGACCTCATTCATATACGAGGCAATCCGCTCATGAAGGGTTCCGAAATAGTGATCTTCCATCTCCTGGCCGCGGGGAGAAGGCGCCCCGAACAGGGTCCGCCCCGCCAGTACGAGGTCCAGGCGTTTTTCAAAAAAGCTGCGGTCCACCAGGAAATATTCCTGCTCCGGTCCGAGCGTGGCCATGACCCTGCCGGCTTGTGTTTCGCCCAGGGCCTTAAGTACGCGAACGGCCTGCCTGTTGAGGGCTTCCATGGATCGAAGCAGCGGCGTTTTTTTATCGAGGGCCTGCCCGGTATATGAACAAAAGGCACAGGGGATATACAGGGTCCTGTTCTTGATAAAGACCGAAGAAGTACAATCCCAGGCCGTGTACCCACGGGCCTCAAAGGTCGCTCGCAAGCCGCCGGAGGGGAAGGAGGAGGCGTCCGGCTCTCCCTTAATCAGTTCCTTGCCGCTGAATTCCATGATGGTTTTACCGTCCGGGGTCGGGGAGATGAAGGAATCATGCTTCTCGGCCGTCAGCCCGGTCATCGGCTGGAACCAGTGGCAGTAATGGGTGGCTCCTTTTTCAAGGGCCCAGTCTTTCATGGCGTTGGCCATGACATCGGCCACCGAGGTCGTCAGTTCCGTATCGCCTTTTCGGACCTGCAGAAACGCCTTATACACATTCTTCGGAAGCCGTTCCCGCATTACCGCGTCGTTAAATACATGGGTTCCGAACGCTTCGGGCAAGGTAGTCATTGGTGTTTCCATGAATAATCTCCTGATTCGTATAAAAAGGTTCTGTCGGTTTTCAGCTATACTCCTTTTTTTCTGAATCAAACAGGATCAAGTATAGCTTATTTTTTCCATTCGTCAAAAACATCTCATTTTTTATTATCCAATGGCCTTTTGGCCGTGATCTCCGGTACGTATCCGGATGCAGTCCGCCAGGTCGAGAACAAAGATTTTTCCGTCTCCGATTTGGCCGGTTCGAGCGCCGTCAATGACGGCCTCAATCGCCCTTTCCACAAAATCCTCGTTGACGGCGATTTCCAGACGGACTTTCTTGAGCAGGTTGACCTCAAATTTAATGCCCCGGTAGCTTTCCTCGTATCCCATCTGCTCGCCGCAGCCGAGGGAGTTGGTTACGCTCATCTTACCGATGTTCTTGCGCGTAAGGGACTTTTTTACGTCTTCCAGTTTATGCGGCTGTATATAAGCAATAATCAGTTTCATGGCATTTCTCCTGCATTGACATCAATCATTAGGTTGTACTGAAGACCTGGAACCCCGCATACGCTTCCATGCCGTGTTCCCCGATATCCAGCCCTCTTAATTCTTCGTCTCGGCTGACTCGCAGGCCAACCGTCAGGTCGATGGCTTTGAACACAATGCCCATACAGAACAGGACAAAGACGACCGTCACCGCGCTGCCGACCATCTGGATTCCAAGCTGCATGGGATTGCCGCCGTAGAGAAATCCGTCGTTGGCCAGGCCGAGTGCGGATTTGCCGAAGATTCCCACGCAGATCGTTCCCCAGATTCCGCACATGCCGTGAACCGGCACCGCACCGACCGGATCGTCAATTTGAAGCTTGTCGAGCAGTTCCACACCAAGAACAACAATTACGCCGGAAGTCAGTCCAATCAGGCAGGCCGCCCAGGGCTCCACAAACGCACAGGGAGCCGTAATGCCGACCAGGCCGGCCAGGGCGCCGTTCATGGCCATCGATAAATCGGGCTTTCCGAATCGGAACCAGACGGTACACATGGCGGCGATTCCGCCGAGAGCAGCGGCCAGGTTGGTATTGATCGAAACCCGGCCGATATCCATTCCGCCTCCGGCGCTGAGCGTGGAGCCGGCATTAAACCCGAACCAGCCGAACCAGAGAATGAAGACTCCCAGTGAGGCCAGGGGGATGCTGTGGCCGAAGATGGCCCTTGGTTTGCCGTCGATGCCGTACTTGCCCTGGCGAGGTCCGAGGATGAGGGTGCCGATCAGGGCCGCCATGCCGCCGACGGTATGGACAACGGTAGAGCCGGCAAAATCAGCAAAGCCCATATTCGCCAGCCAGCCGCCGCCCCAGATCCAGTGGCCGACAATCGGATAAATGAGGGCCGATATAATAAACGAATACAATAAATACGCGATGAATTTCATCCGCTCGGCCATGCCGCCGGCTACGATGGTGGCCGCGGCTCCGCAGAACGCCGCCTGAAACAGCCAGAAGGCATGCAGCGGCAGCGTTCCGACGCGATCGTCCAGGCCCATCAGCAGCCACCCTTTCGTGCCTACGAAACCGTTTCCGTCACCGAACATGAGGGCATAGCCGACCAAAAAGAAGCCGAGCGATGCCATGCAGAAATCGAGAAAATTTTTGGTCAATATATTGCAGGTGTTCTTGGCTCGAATAAAGCCGGCTTCGACCATGCCGAAGCCGGCCTGCATGAAGAACACCAAAAACGCCGCCATAAGCACCCAGACGGTATCCAGCCCCTGGCGGAGTGTTTCGACTGTATCGCCCTCTTCGGCCGCCAAGGCCGTACCGGCCAGAAGAAACAGCCCGCCCATGATGCCTGCCGTCCGATGTGTCCTGAATGTCTTTCTCACGGTTTTCTCCTACGATTTTGTCAACGATTCATCCGTTCTTAAAAAACAAATCAAAAAGAGATATTGCAAGAGATGTGCCAGCCGTGAGAATTTTCGCATAGATACCTATAAACTATTTGATAATAAGAGCTTACAACTATGTTACAAAAAAGCGGACCGAAAAACATTTCTACATTTATGTATTTTTAATGTTACTAAAATACAATAATGTATTTTTTTGTCTTTCGGCCCGCTCCGGGTCAACCCTGCCCTTATCCGATCGCGGCCGATCCCTTATCGCCGGTTCGAATCCGAATACACTCGGTCAGCTCCAGAACAAAAATCTTGCCGTCGCCGATCTCGCCGGTTCTCGCCGCGGAAATAACGGCTTGAATGGTTTTCTCCACATAATCCTCGTTGACGGCAATCTCAAGCCGGACTTTTTTGAGCAGGTTGACCTCAAACTTGATCCCGCGGTAGCTTTCTTCGTATCCCATTTGCTCGCCGCAGCCGAGGGAATTGGTCACACTCATTTTCCCGACCTGGGCCTGGGCAAGGGCTTTTTTTACATCCTCCAGTTTATGCGGCTGTATATAGGCAACAATCAGTTTCATCATTGTATCTCCTGACAACGAAGGTTCATTTTTACATGGTACTGAAGATCTGGAACCCGCTGTACGCTTCCATCCCGTGTTCGCCGATGTCCAGTCCTTTCATTTCTTCCTCGGCCGAAACGCGGAGTCCCACGGTTTTACTGATCAGCCAGAACATCAGCAGCCCCAGGCCGAAGGCCCAAACAAAGGCCGCTGTGCCTCCCAGCGCCTGTACGCCGAGCTGCCTGAGTCCGCCGCCGTAGAAAAGGCCGGATTCCATATTGAATAAACCGCAGGCCAGCGTTCCCCAGAGCCCGCAGACGCCGTGCACACTGACGGCGCCGACCGGGTCATCCACTTTCAGGGCGCGATCAATAAACAGCACGCTGAGCACGACAAGGATTCCTCCGATGGTTCCGATCAGGATCGAACCGACCGGGGTAACCCCGTCACAGGGAGCCGTGATGGAAACCAGTCCCGCCAGCGCCCCGTTCAGCGACATGGAGGCATCCGGTTTCTTGCCAATGACCCATGAGGTAATCATCGCGGCAATCGCCCCGGCCGCGGCCGACAGATTGGTCGTGACCGCTATATAGCCGATGGATCCGTCGCCAGTGGTTGTGCTGCCGGGGTTGAATCCAAACCAGCCGAACCAGAGGATAAAGACGCCCAGGGCCGCCAGGGGCAGATTATGCCCCAAAATCGCTTTGGGCCGGCCGTCCTTGCCGTATTTGCCAATCCGCGGGCCGAGGACAACCGCTCCGGCCAGGGCCAGCCAGCCGCCTACGGAATGGACAACTGTTGAGCCGGCGAAGTCAAGAAATCCGAGATTTTCAAGCCAGCCGCCGCCGTCCAGCAGTCCGCCCCACGCCCAGGAGCCGAACACCGGGTAAATAAACAGCGTAATGACCACGCTGTAAGACAAATAGCCGATAAATTTGGTCCGTTCGGCCATCGCACCGGAGACAATCGTCGCGGCGGTGGCGGCAAAGACCGTCTGGAAAATCAAAAATGTCCAGTTCCAATCCGACCCGGGTTCGACTCCGCTAAGCCCGAAAAGAGTCGTGCCGAACAGCCCGTTTGTGGCGCCGAACATCAGTCCGAACCCAACGAGAAAGAACGCCAGCGAACCGATTGAAAAATCCATCAGGTTTTTCATTAAAATGTTGACGGCATTCTTGGCCCGGGTAAAACCCGCTTCCACCATCGCAAACCCGGCCTGCATAAAGAACACCAGAAATGCCGCCACACAGGTCCAGACGATATTGATGTTTGTCTGCATTTCATCCCGGATGGCCGTTGCTTCCGCAACCGCTTCGGCGACGTCCTCGGCCGCGGCGGCGGAGGCACTGAATCCGATCAGCAGAAGCAGGACCACTGCGATTCCTTCCCGTAAAAATCGTTCTGTTTTTTTCTGAACCATTGCACGATCCTTTCCAAAGCATTGTCTATAAATCACTTAAAAACTTTTTCCTAAACTGATTCCCGTAAAGAACATGTCCTTATCGCCGGAGGCCAGGGCCTTTCGGATGTTCGAATCCAGCAGGGTTACATAGTTCAAGCTCGGCGTCACGGACCAGCCGGCGATTTCCATCGGAAAGCCGATTGATAATGTCAAATCATTGAACCCGCTTTCGTGAAGGGCATTTCCGTCTTCCTTTTCCCAGTATCCTTCGTTGTAATTGGAATCGCCCCATCCGATACTGAGCGAAATATCAAGACCCACCGGAATCTCCTCGGAGATTTTGGCGATTTCTTCAGCGCTGTGTCCAATGCCGGCGGTAATGTAAGTTCCGTTTATATCCTCAAAGTCATAATACAGGGCCACTGAAGGACTCAACAGGGTATCAAAACTAAGCCCGCCGTAGATTTCCTGGGTGGTGCCGCCGCTGGGGAACTTATAATTGATATATCCAACCGAGGCGCCAATCCCCTCGCAAAGGTCAACGCTGTAATCTCCATAAAAGTCATATTCTGTAAATTCCCCGCTTTGTCCGTTCTCATGGGTCAGATCGAGACTTCCCCAGAGGCCTGCCGTAAATCCCTGATACGAAGCGCTGATGCCCGGCTGCCAGACCCAGTCATCTACCAGATTTTGACCGCGCCAGACATACTTGCTGTAAAAGTCCGTCGTCACCTCGAATGCGATGCCGGTTTCTTCCTGAGCCCATCCCATTCCCGCTGCCGTCAAAAACACCGTTGCTGCTATCCATCCTGCTTTCATGCTCGCTCTCCTGATTTTCATCGTTGTGGTTTCCATTCTGAACGGACCAGGCCTGTAGTCGTTCCATTTCTTTGAAAAGGAATAAGCAAGAGGTGTGCCAAACAAAAAAAGCCCCCTGGGGATAACCCTAAAGGCTTTTTATAAAAGTAGTTATAATTATATTCTAAAATGTTTACATAAAAAATAATCTACATTATTGTAGTATTATTTGATTCATATTACATATTTGTAGTTCTATGTAGTTTTTCCCATGACCTGATATTTCTTCATTTTGTACCCAAGTATTCTCTCGGTAATCCCCAGTTCACGTGCCGCCTGCCGCTGCCTTCCGCCGGTTTTTTTGAGGGCATCTACGATCATTTCCCGTTCGAGATTGGCCACTCTCTCCGGCATTGACAGGCCATCGGTCTGTTCCGTTTTTTTAACCATCTGCAGCGACGGCGGCAGGTGATCCGAGCGGATTACATCCTCCTCACAGATCAAAACAGCCCGTTCTATGCAGTTTTCCAGTTCGCGCACATTTCCGGGCCAGTGGTAGCTGGTCAGCATGTGAATCGCAGGGGTTGAAATGCGTGTGATCGATTTTGCGTTTTCGGCGGCGAATTTTTCCAGAAAGGTATCCGCCAGCAGCATCACATCATCCTTGCGGTCTCGCAGGGGGGGCATAAAGATCGGAAAGACATTGATCCGATAGTACAGGTCTTCGCGGAACAATCCGTTTTTAATCTCTTCTTCCAGGTTTTTGTTCGTGGCCACGATGATCCGCACATTGGATTTGATGGTCTCATAGCCGCCGACCCGCTCAAATTCCTTAAACTGAATGACCCGAAGCAGCTTCACCTGAAGAGTCAGCGAAAAGTCGCCGATTTCATCGAGAAAAATCGTCCCGCCGGAAGCCAGCTCAAAACGTCCCGGTTTTCTGTCAACCGCGCCCGTAAAGGCCCCCTTTTCATGGCCGAACAATTCGCTTTCAAGCAGATTTTCCGGCAGGGCCGTGCAGTTGATCTTGATAAAGGGCTTGTCGGCACGCAGACTGTTGTAGTGAATAGCGTGGGCCACAAGATCTTTGCCGGTGCCGCTTTCGCCGCGGATGAGCACCGTCGCATTGCTGTTGGAGACCTGTTCAATCAGCCGATAGACCTCCTGCATGGCATTGCTGGTGCCGATCATATTGTGGATGTTGAATTTTTTCTTTAATTCGCTGCGCAGGCGGGCGTTTTCATCCTGCAGTTTCATGCGATCGGAAACCACCAGGCGGTTGAGCTTGACCGCCTGGGCCACAAGCGTGGCCAGAATCTCCAGCAGATGAACATGGGCCTCAAAATCCTCCCCCGGCCGGACCTTTCGGTCGGCGCTGATGGCCCCGATGGTACTGCCCTCCAGTTTGATCGGCACACAGAAAAAGGCGATCCGGCTGCCTTTGGGCTTTTTTCGCTCCCCGGTTTTGGCCAGAAAACGCGGATCCTTGCTGATATCGGGGACGATCTCTTTGACGCCCCGCTGCACCACAAGCCCGGTGATCCCCTCGCCCACTTTATAGGTGACCTGCTTGGACTGATCGGATATTCCGTGGGCAATGCGAATGGCAATGGTCTCACTTTCCGGATCCAGCAGCGTGATCTGGCCGCGTTCCAGCTTCATGTGTGTTTCGAGGGTGGACAGAATCGATCCAAGCGTCTCCTCCAGGTTGAGGGATTCCGCGATCGACCGGGACACGTCCGCCAGTAACTGGACTTCTTTGGCCAGCTTTTCCATTGTCATCTCCTGAGAACAATAATGTCATCATAGCAATACAATACAACAATATTGTAGACCTATATCAGATAATTACATTATTGTAAACAAAAAAAGCGAGCCTTTTCAGGACCCGCTTTTGTCTGATGGATGCGAAACAAAAATCTATAAAGGATTTTTCAGTAACACAATCCCCTCCACGACTTTGCAGGTATGAACCGCGAATTTCTCGGCCAAGGCCGGCCTGCTTCGCGGATAACCGGTTTCGACGGCCGTTTTCAGTTTATCAGCATCCCCGGCCAGCACAAGGGCCCCGGCCGCCCCCTTGTCTCCGCCGCCAAGCATCCGCTCGCCGAGGACGCCGGGCACCGTGCGGGCGATGTCACACATGGTCTCCAGTTCCGGACCGGAAATCACATACTCATCCCGCAGGCCGATGCCGTCCTGGCGGAAGATCTTGCCGACGGTCTCAATGTCACCCTGCTTCCAGGCCTCCATCATCTGAGTAAACCGCTTTTGTGCTTTATAGATGTAGCTCATTCGGCTGACCAGGTGCGGGTCGGTTTTCTCGAATTCGGACCGAATCTTCTTGTAGAGTTCTTCATCCTGAATGTCCGCAAGGCAGTTAATTTGAAAACGGGAGGCCTTGGCTTTTTTAACCAATTCCTCGCATTCAGCCCGGCGGACCTTGTAGGTCGATTTTTCCAGTCCCGGCCGCACCGTCCCGGTATCCATGACCACAATGCGGAAATCCGATGCGCCTTTTCCGAGCGGAACATACTGAATCGAGCAGTCGGCGGGTTTGTAATGCGTGCCCATGCCTTCTTTGGCAAACAGAATCATAATCTGGTCCAGTTTGCCGCAGGGGGAGCCGATGTAGTCATTCTCCACGGCCTGTGCCAGATCGACGATCTTCATTGGATCCGGCTCTTCGATACCGCTTACGTCCAGTACGGAGAGGATCAGATTTAAGCTCAGCGAGGCCGAGCGGCTCATTCCGCCGCCGGGAATATTTCCATAAAGAACCGCGTCCATACCCTGGGTCAGTTTATATCCCTCCCGATGAAGGATATAGTCAACCCCGAAAGGAAAGCGGGCCCAGGTATCGGCGCTGGCGGCCGACTTGGGAGCCGGTACGGAACCCAGTTCAAACTCTACAAGCCCATCCTCAGGAAAATTGCCGCTGAAAAGCCGCATCTTATTTGTTCCATTGGGCTTGTACGCCATCCAGATAAACCGATCCGTACCGACGCCGAACAGTTCCGTCCCGTTATAGTCCCCGTGCTCAACACCCAGGCAAAAACGGGACGAGCTGCGACGGATCCCGGCCCCGGACAGATCCAGGCGGCTGTCTGCGGCCAGTTTTTGCAAGGTCTTTACGGCTTGTTGGTCATTTGTAACCTGCACTGAATAAACTCCTTATTTGGCTAAACAAAGCGGACTGAAAATAACATATAAGACAAGGGTGATAATCACTACCGCCACGCCGGCCAGGACCGCTCCTTTTGACGAACGCAGCTCGATGGTCGTGTTATGCCTGAACTCGACGGGCTGAGGCAGGGGCTTGACCATCCGGATAATCGTCATCACCAGCAGGCAAACCGCAAAGCTGATGGCCATGCGATTCAAAAAGTTTCCGATCATAAAACTCATGGTTTCGTTTTCCATCAGTTTGCTGATTGTGGATACATACTTCAGGCCGCCGTACACGATGAAATTGGTGATCAGGCCGACGGCTCCGCAAACGGCCGGAGCCCGGCGAATCAGCAGCCCAAATACAAAGACGGATAAAATACCGGGAGACAAATACCCCTGGCTTTCCTGGATAATGGTAAAGATGCTGTTGCTGATCTTCGGATTGCCGAGCTGCGGTGCCAGGAAAATCGCAATCCCCGTAAACACCACCACGCACGTGCGTCCAAGGGTCACAATCGTCTTCTGTGAGGCCTCAGGCGAAAGGTATTTTTTGTAGATATCCATTGTAAAAATCGTGGAGGCCGCATTCAGCATGGCCGCCAGCGAACTGACAATGGCTCCCAGCAATGCCGCCAGCACAAATCCGACCAGGCCGGTATTTTTGGGAAGCACTTTGCTGAGAAGCTGACCGAGAGCGGAATCGTACTTATATCCGATAAATTTTTCAGTACTGATCTTGGCGCCGGCGGCTTTGGCCTTTTCCAGCACGGCGGTATTATACAACGCCAGCTCCCCTGCCAGCGCCGGAAATACTGTCTTCCATGACTTGTCATCGGAATCGAAAACCGAATAATCGCCGACCGTCAGCTTGCTGTACTCCTCCTGCATAATCGGCAGCACAAAAGGATTTTTAACGGTGACCCGGGCGGTTTTAACCTGCTCTTTGCTCGGATAAACAGCCACCACAAACACCTCCTCCTGCCAGGCCGACAGTACCTCGATTTCCGGAGACTGGAGCACCTGCACCCGTTGGGTTTCCGGATTGGCCATCTGATACTTCGCCAGCACGGAGGCGTTGTCGCCAACGGCCTTGGATTTCATATCAGGGGC
>JAHDQI010000024.1 GCA_018433925.1 Phycisphaerae bacterium
CATACGGACGGGCGGCTGGAGACGGGGCCGCAGGCGGTGGGGCTGATTTTGGACCGGACGTGTTTTTACGCCGAATCCGGCGGGCAGGTGGGGGATTGCGGGATGATCCGGGGGCCGGAAGGGGTGTTTGCTGTCGAGACGACGGAGAAGACGGCCGATTGCGTGATTCACCGGGGGACGGTGACTGAAGGGCGGATCGGGATCGGCGATGCGGTTTGCGCGGAGGTGGATGGGGGCCGGCGGCAGTCGCGGAAGAATCATACGGCCACGCATTTGCTTCAGTGGGCGCTGCGGGAGGCGCTGGGGGATTCGGTGCGGCAGCAGGGTTCGCTGGTGTGCCCGGATTATTTTCGGTTTGACTTTACCTGGCCCAAGGCGCTGACGAAAGAGCAGCTCCGGCAGGTTGAGGCGCTGGTGCAGGGGCGGATCGATGAGGACCGGCCGGTGACGACGGTCGTGCTGCCGATTGAGGAGGCCAAGCAGCTTGGAGCGACGGCTTTGTTTGGCGAAAAATACGGGGATACGGTGCGAGTGATCGCGATTGGGGCGGCTTCTGCGGCGTCGCCTGGCGAGGCGTTCAGCAAGGAATTGTGCGGCGGCACGCATGTGGAGCGGACGGGGCTGATCGGGGGTTTTGCGATCTTGAAGGAGGAGAGCATCTCGTCGGGCGTGCGGCGGATTACGGGTTTGACCGGGCGGGGTCTGATGGAGCACCTGAGGCAGCGAAGCCGGGTGGTGGAGGAACTGACCGAAACACTCAAGGCCCCGGCCGAGCAGATTCCGGCGCGGGTTCATAAGCTTCTGGAGGACAATAAGCATCTGCAAAAGCAGCTCAAGACGGCGTCCCGGCAGGGCGGCACGGATCCGCTTTCGGAGGTCCATGCGCTGCTTGAGAAGGCGCCTCGGATTGGCGGAGCGGCGGTGGTGGTCGGGCCGGTCTCAGCGACGTCGGTTGAGCCGGTTCGGACGGCGATTGACAGCGTTAAGAAGAAGGCCGGGTCGGCGGCGGTGGTGCTCGGTATGGCTGACGAGGAAGGCAAGGTGGTGCTGCTGGCGGGGGTGACGGACGATTTGATTAAAAAGGGCGTGAAGGCGGGCGATCTTGTGAAGGAGATTGCTCCGATTGTCGGCGGAGGCGGGGGCGGCCGGCCGCAAATGGCCCAGGCGGGGGGCAAAGATGCGTCTAAAATCACCGAGGCGCTGGAGAAGGCAAAAGAGATTCTCACGCAGAAACTGCAATAGCGCTGTTTGGCTTATTTGTTCCTGAATCGTGCCTGGATGCTTTTGGCGTGGGCGTCGAGTCCTTCGGTTGCTGCCAGGCGGATGATGTCCTCAGCGCTGTCGGCCAATTGCTTTTCCGTGTATTCGATGATGCTGGTGGACTTGATAAAGTCGTTGCTGGTGACGGCGCTGAAGTACTTGCTGGTCTGGCGGGTGGGCAAAGTGTGGCTGGGTCCGGCCCAGTAGTCGCCGACGGCTACGGGTGACCAGGGGCCGATGAAGAGGGCGCCGGCGTTGGTCAGTTGTTGTGCGATCCGGCGGCTTTGGTCGCCGCACTGGACCTGGAGGTGCTCGGCGGCAAATTCATTGGCCCAGTCAATCACTTCTTCCATCGAGTCAAATACGAGGATGCCGCTGTATTGCCTGAGGCATTTGGCGGTTGCCTCGGCCCGGTCCAGTTGGGGAACCTGTTTTTCGAGTTCGGCCAGGATCGCCTGCGCGAGTGTTTTGGAATCGGTGACGACGATGCCGGCGCCGGGATCGTGTTCGGCCTGGCTGAGCATGTCGGCGGCGACCCAGGCGGGGTTTGCCTGCTGATTGGCGACGATCAGGACATCGCTGGGCCCGGCGAAGGAGTCGATATCGACCCGTCCGTAGCACTCTTTTTTGGCAAGCTGAACGACATCGTGGCCGGGGCCGACGATTTTGTCCACTTTGGGGATGGTTTGGGTTCCGTAGGCCAGGGCGGCGACGGCGTGAGCGCCGCCGAGCCGATAGCATTCCGTGATATTCAGTTCGCGGCAGAGGCCGAGGATGACCGGATGGATGCTGCCTTGATAGCGCGGAGGGGAAATGACCGCAATTTCCTTTACGCCGGCGACCTGGGCAGGCACGGCCGTCATGATCAGCGTGCTGGGCAGGGGGGCGCTGGCGCCGGGAATGCACAGGCCGACGCGCCGGAGGGGCAGGTAGCGGATGCCGGGGTGCGGATTTTTATCGCCGATGAAGATTTCGGACTGGTATCGGCGGACGTTGGCGATTGCCTGGCGCAGTGATTTCAAAAGATCCGGAGCAAGCTGCCTGTGCGCTTCTTTCAGTGCCTCCTGAGAGATCCTGAATTGATCCGGAGAGAGGTTTACTTTGTCGAATTTTTCGCTGTATTCGGCTACGGCGGCATCGCCTCGCCGGCCGACGTCGGCGGTGATCTGCCGGACGGCCTCGGCCATGTCTTTTTTGTCGTCGAGGAAGGACCGCATGGAATGTTCTCGCATGAGGGCCGCCCGCTTTGCCTGGCCGGCCTGGCTGCCTGCCGTGATCAGGATTTCATCGAATGTGCCGCTCACAGATCGCCTTTCGGTTGCGCCGGGTTAGGGGGTGAAGTTGCCATGCGTATAGGTTCGGACGGCTCCCTGCAGCAGCAGGAAGGGTTTTCCGCGGAAGACGGTGACGATGCCGGAGACGCGGTATCGCTGCCTGCCGAAGGCCCGCTTGATTCGGGCTTCGGTCTGCTCGAGGGTCTGGCAGGGCAGGAGGGCAAAGGATCGCCCTGAAATGTTCTGTCCAAACCCGTCGAGGACAAAGACGAGTGCGCCGTCCCGGCGGATGAACCGGCCGGTTCGGTTGACGATCATGGTATCCTGCACGAAGTTGATTTCTTCGACGGCTTTTTCCATACGGGCAAAGTCGGTTTTTTGCCGGGGCTTCATGCGCTGGAGGCTATCGGGGGGAATGATCGACGGCGCGTTCGGGTCGGTCGCTGTTTTCAGCAGCTCCTCGGTTTGTTCGGGCGACGGCTCATCGGCCGGGGCCGCGGGGGGCTGGTCCGGGGCGGTTTCGGTGAGGGGGGTGGCGTCAAAGACGAACAGGAAATTGCTGTTTTGGTAGCGGGTGACCACGGCATCGAGGCGCAGGGAGACAAACTCCTCCTGCTCGGCGTAGGCCACGATTTTTTCAAGGGCGCTGCCGGGCAGGATGGTCAGTTCCGTTCCGGTGGGAATCGCCTGGTTTCTGTCCCGGAGCGTCTTGTGTGTGACAAATCGCCATGCTTTTGTTCGCGGGTGGATGCGGGCGGTGCCCTCAATCTGCCTCAGTTCGAGTCCTTCCCGCAGGAGGAGCGGTTTTTCGGCCGCCTGCAGGGGCCCGGAAAAAAGCCCGAATACGAGGGCTATGATCCAACTGTACTGTTTGCGTTTCATTTCAATGTCTCGTTGAGGAGTTGTAATACCTGTTCCGGGGTATCGGCCATGCGAATCGATTGTTCGCTTCGCGGATCGGCTTTTGCCATCATCTCCGCCAGCGGTTTCCAGAACTGCCCGACCAGTATAATGGGTTTGCCGGGGTTTGCAAAGCCCTTGTTTTTGTGTTCCCAGACGTCGGCCAGCTCGAGCAGGGTCCCGGTTCCGCCGGGCAGAACGACATAGGCGTCGCCCAGTTCGATCAGGGCGGTCAGCCGCTCGGTTAGATTTTCGGTAGAAATTTCGCGGGTAATGTATGCGTTGGGTCCGCTTCGTTTGAAGGCACGGCAGGTGACGCCGATGACGGGGCCGCCCGCACCGGCCGCTCCGCGGGCGGTCGCGAGCATGGTGCCGCCGTAGCCGCCGTTGGCGATGCCATAACCGCCCCGGGCCAGCATTTGGCCCAGCCGCTCGGCCTCCTGAAAAGCCGGCTGTCCTTCATCGGCGCGGCTGTTGCCGAAAACGGTGATGGTGTACTTTTGATCCATTATGAGGGTTGGGCTTTCTTTTTGGCGAAGTTCAGCAGGCCGCCGGCCAGGAGGATCTCCCGGTCCCGATGGGACAGATTAAGTTTTCCTTTGAAGACGGCCTGAGAAGATTGATTGCGGATTTCCAGTTCTTCCTTATTTTTAACGGCCTCGGTCAGATCCGGAATTTCGATTTGGTCGTTATCGCTGATTTTGTCATAATCGGCAGGATCGGCAAATTCGATGGGGACGATCGCGAAATTGATCAGGTTGGCCTTGTGGATGCGTTCCATGGATTTGGCCAGTACGGCCCGCACACCGAGGTACATCGGGCAGAGGGCGGCATGTTCGCGGCTGGAGCCCTGGCCGTAACTTTCTCCGGCGATGACGATGCCGGCCCTCCCCTGTTTCTTGAGGTCGAGTCCGCGCTGGGCAAAGGTGGGCTTGTCTTCTTCATTGAAGCCGTTGAATACGTATTTGGAGTATTCGGGCACGTTGGAGCGGTATTTCAAAAAGGCCCCGGCGGGCATGATGTGGTCGGTGGTGATTTTGTCGCCGCATTTGATCAGGACCTGTCCCCGGAGGGTTTCGGGGAGGGGTTTTGATGATTCGGGTACGACGATGGTCGGCCCGCGCAGCACCTTTGCCCCGGCGGCCTCTTCCGGGGGCAGGGGCGGCTCGATCATACTGTCATCGATCCGGAATTCTTTGGGGATTTTGATCTTCGGATATTGAATGCCGACCATTTCTTTGAGATTTCGGGGGTCTGTAATCTCGCCCATGATGGCTGAGGCGGCGGCCGTTTCGGGGCTGACCAGGTAGCACTGGTCGCCTTTGGTTCCGGTTCGGCCGGCAAAGTTACGGTTGAAGGTTCGCAGGGTGACGACGCCGTCGCCGGGAGAAAATCCCTGGCCGATGCAGGGCCCGCAGCCGCTTTCGATCATGCGGGCGCCGGCGGCGATCAAGTCAGAGAGGCCGCCGCTGCGGGCGATCATTTGGAGGACCTGCCGACTGCCCGGAGCGACCGCGAATTCGACTGCCGAGTCAATTCGCCTGCCTTTGAGCACTTCGGCGACCGTCATCAGGTCCGTATAGCTTGAATTGGTGCAGCTTCCGACGACCACCTGGCCGATTTTACGCCCGGCGATTTCCTCAATCGACTTTATATTGTCCGGGGAGGAGGGACAGGCGGCCATGGGTACGACCTGCGAGAGATTGATTTCAATGACGCGGTCGTACTCGGCTTCGGGGTCGGCGGCCAGCGGCTGAAAATCGCCGCCTCGTTTCTGGGCCTGGAGAAACTGCTGCGTGACGCTGTCGCTGGGAAAGACGCTGGTGGTTACGCCGAGCTCGGCGCCCATGTTGGTGACGGTGGCTCGCTGGGGTACCGAAAGCGTGTGCACGCCCGGCCCGAAATATTCGACGATGCACCCGACGTTGCCTTTGGTAGTCAGAATGCTGAGCAGTTTGAGAATCAGGTCTTTGCTGGTGACCCAGTCGTTGAGTTTTCCGGTCAGGCGGACGCCGATGACCTTCGGGCAGGTCAGGTAAAACGGTCCGCCGCCCATGGCCGAGGCGACATCGAGCCCGCCGGCTCCGATGGCCAGCATGCCGAGTCCGCCGCCGGTGGGGGTATGGGAATCGCTGCCGAGGAGGGTGGCTGCCGGCTTGCCGAAGCGTTCGAGATGGACCTGGTGGCAGATGCCGTTGCCCGGCCGGGAGTGCCAGACGCCGACCTTGCGGGCGATGCTTTGCAGGTAGAGATGGTCGTTGTGGTTTTCGGGGCCAAACTGGGCCAGGTTGTGATCGACATAGCTGACGGAAAGATCGGTCCGGACCCGCGCCATGCCCATTGATTCAAACAGCAGAAAAGCCGTTGTTCCGGTGGCATCCTGGGTCAGGGTCTGGTCGATGCGGATGCCGATGGGCCGGCCGGGGATCAGTTTGCCGTCGACCAGATGCTGCTGCAAAATCTTATATGTCAGGGTCTGGCTCATGCTAATATCCTGTTTATCAAAGGGTTTATGAAAAAATCAGTCCATTCGTTTCTACGACGAAAGCCGGGATTTCGTTTGTCCTGTATAGCACAAAAAGAGCCGTTTTACAAGGATTTGTGTTTCTTCTGTGCCGGCCGCGTGATGTTGGCTTTTTTTGGGGTTTTTTGAGAAACATTATGGGGACAGCGGCCGTCTTCTTTATTGACGGAGATGGGCCATCCGGGTAAGTTCTTCGTAAAGAGGACACTTTTCATGTTGTTAAGGAGATTCTGATGGGCGGACTGATTGCGGGTCTGGTGATTGTATTCCTTCTGCTGCTGGTTCCGCTGCTGATGTACAACACGCTGGTGGGCAAGCGCAACCAGATTCAGAATATCTTCGGGACCATGGATGCGCTGCTGAAGAAGCGGTGGGACCTGGTGCCCAATCTGGCGGCGGCGGTCAAGGGGTATGCCGGCCATGAGCGGCAGTTGTTTGAGAAGATCACCGAGATGCGGGCCCGGGCGATGGAGGGCAAACTGTCCACGGATCAGAAGGTGGGGCTGGACAATATGATGACCCAACTGCTGGGGGTGGTGCAGGGGGTGGCGGAACAATACCCGGACCTGAAGGCCTCGGAGAATTTTCTGCACCTCCAGCGGACGCTGAATGAACTGGAGGAACAGATCTCCGCGGCCCGGCGTGCCTTTAATGCCTCGGTGACCGATTACAACAATTCCGTGGAGATGTTCCCGACGAATATCGTTGCCGCTCTATTCAACTTTCAGCGAAAGGAACTGTTTCGGATCGAAGCGGCCGAGCGGACGGCGCCGGAGGCCGGAACTCTCTTGAAATAGAAACTACCCAAACGATGAAAACCGTTGATGAACTAAAACTCTTTTATGAACAGGAACTGACGGCAGACCTAAAGGAACTGGAGCAGCGGAGACGAGGAATTTTCCGGGGGCTGGGGATTGCCCTTGTTGTTTTTTTGTTTGCCGGAATCGTCCTGGTTGCCGTGCTGTTTCCTGTTCTGAAGGCCGCGGCTTTCATTGTGCCTTCTGTTGTGCTGGTTCTGCTGTATCTCGGGTTGTATTTTCTTTTTACAGGCCGTTATAAAAAAGACTTCAAGGATCGCGTGATCGGCCGGCTGATCCGGTTTCTTGATCCCGGCCTACGTTATTTTCCCAGTGAAAAGATCCCGAAGTCCGTGTTTGTTCATTCCGGTATTTTTTCGACCCGGCCGAATCGGTACAAGGGAGACGACCTGGTTCGCGGAAAGCTCGGCAGGACCGAGATCGAGTTTTCGGAAATCCTGGCCCAGTATGTGCAGAGCAACGGCAAGACCACAACGGTGCATACGATTTTTCAGGGGCTTTTTTTTATTGCCGATTTCAATAAGCATTTTCACTCGAAGGTTTTTGTTCTGCCGGACTCGGCGGAAAAGACTTTTGGCCGGTTCGGAAAAATGCTGCAATCCTGGAATCTTTCCCGGCCGGCCCTGGTTCCCCTGGAGGATCCGGAGTTTGAGAAGGAGTTTGTGGTGTACGGGGCCGATCCGATTGAGGCGCGGTATATTCTCTCGCTGAGTTTGATGGAGCGGATTTTGAATTTTAAGCGGAAGACCGGGCAGAAGGTGTTTCTGTCGTTTCTTGATTCGAGGGTGTTTGTCGGCCTCTGGTCGGATCGGAAACTGTTTGAGCCCAAACTGGCTTCTACGCTGCTTGATTTTGATGTGATTCGGGAATACTTTGACGATCTGCAACTGGCGATTGGGATTGTGGATGATTTGAATCTGAACACGCGCCTCTGGACGAAGGAGTAAGGTGCCGGGGCCGTGCGGCCGGCGCGGATTACTTGATCTGTTCGAGCAAGAGCTGAAGGGCCTTGTCGGATTCGACGCGGGCCTGCGCTGCCAGCAGCCACGAAGTGGAATCGCGGGTTATTCCCGTTATCATTTCCAGCGCCTGCCAGGCCGATTGTTTTTCGCTGACGGCCTCCAGCGCGGGCAGCAGGGCCTCCCGTTCGGTATTCAGGGTATGGAGAGCCGTTTCGAGGGCGTCTTTGGTTTCCTCGAGGTGCCCGCTGTAGGAGGCGATTTCTTCGAGGGCCGCCTGAACGGCCGCGAGGGCTTCCTCGGGTGCGCCGGTCAAATCCATCGAGTCCAGAATCCCCAGCCCGGTTGCCGTCATATCCATGCTGTCAATTTCGACCTTCTGCTCCCGCTCGACCTCCACGCCGACCGTTCCGAATCCCGTAAAGGAAAGCATCATGAATCCGCCGGGATGGGTTCCGATGGCGATTTGGTCCATCTCGTAGAGATGGGTCTGAAAGGCCTCCTGAAACGCTTCGATTTGCTCCTGGGTGTAAGACCCGCTGCCTGCCTTTTCGGCGAGGACTTCCATTTGTTCGAGTTTTTCGCGGATGCGGGCGGTCTGCTGCTGGGCGGTCTGCACGACGGCCAGTCCCTGGTAGCTGTTGGCCAGGTACTGGCGATTTTCTTCGAGGTAGCTTTCGATGTGGGTGCGTTTCAGGCGGTTTCCGGTCAGCTCATCGGCCTTTTCGAGGATGTAATGGTCCGTTTGATGCTGAATCTCCGAGTGCAGAGAGGCGTACAGGCCGCCGATCGCCGCGGCCGAACGAGCCAGATTGCCGATGACCAGGTTGTATACCGAAAGTTCCATTCAGTCCCCCATACAGACTGCTGTTTCTTAAAGTATAGTATACCCGGTTGGGGTCTCCCATGCAAGAATGTCTTCATATTCTGCTTATCATATCTTTATTTTTTGGGTTTATCGATTTGTTTCCGGTTGATTATCGGGCGACCTCATAAATATTTTTTTGCGCGGATTTCCTCGGGCCGTTTGGGGGGATTTTCTCGCTTGTTATTGTTCCCTTGCCAATTCATAGAAAAAAATTGGAAACACTGCCTCAGGCGGTAAGGAAGTTCTCCAAGCGGCCGATAAAATCTTTTTTGACAAACAGCTTTATTCGTTGCAGTTGATACAGTTTCTACAACCTGAAATCCGATGCGAAAACAGGGAGGAAAATGGGCTTTGGCCGCCCCTGGAGTCTGATTTTTTTGCCCTTTTTGGCCCTGTCTCAGGTAGTATGAGATGAAACGTCTGTACGAAAAGAGAAATGAACCAGGTTTTATAAGGGGGTAGTGTGATGAAGAAAGTGATTTTTCCGTGTTTGTTTGTGATGGCGGCCGTCGCCTGCCAGGCGGGACCGACTATTAAAATGCTGAATGACTCGACGCCGTCCTATACGTTTAAGATTCTCGAGGACGGCTTTGCCGGATACGACGCGGGTACGGTGATGGACACGTTCTGTCTCGAGTACCATGAGGTCTTTTATCCGGGCACTTCTTATTATGCCGTATTGGGGACGGCGGCCGTCAGCGGCGGGATGGACTGGGCCGGCGGCGTGTACGGACAGGGCCCGCTGGTCTCGGCAAACGGCAGCGATCCGCTGGATGCGCGGACGGCGTTTCTGTATACCCGTTTTCTGGAGGGAGACAGCCGGCTGACCAACGAAACGAAACTGCAGAACGCGATTCATTATATCGAAGCGGAATTTTTGAACCCGTCTGTGATCGGGCCGAAAAATGACTATGTGCTGCTTGCGGAGCAGGCCGTCGCCCAAGGCGGTGAGTGGTACGGGATGGGACTGGGCAATGTCCGGGTGATGTCCCTCTGGAAAAATTTTGACGGAACCGCTTATTCCGGGCATGTTCAGGATCAGCTTGTTTTAATCAACCCGGTGCCGGCCCCGGGGGCCGTACTGATGGCCGGAATGGGGACTCTCCTGGTCGGCTGGATCCGCCGGCGCAAGTCCCTGTAGCAGACCTTTCTCGATGAACGTATCGGAGAGCCGCCCTTGCCGGGGCGGCTCTTTTTCATTCGTGCGCCTCCCGCTTTCGCCTGGACAGCAGAATGAGATTGCGCAGGGATTCGGTGTCGCGGGCCTCCATCCACCGCCGCGTAAAATCTTTTTCCTGGACGACCTGGGCAATGGCCATCAGGGCACGCAAATGATAATTGCGTTCATCTTTTGAGCCGACCAGGAAAAAGACGGTCCGGACGGGCCGGTCGGCATGATGGAAATCGATGCCGTCTACGGCCCGCACAAGGACGATATCAAACAATTTTTCTCCCCTGACCACAATATGGGGGATCGCCAGCCCCGGCTGGATCACCGTGGATCCTTCTTCTTCCCGCTCGAGGAATTTCAGGACCAGTTGTTCGGTGTCGAGAAGCAGATCTTTGGAGAGGATTTCGGAAACCCGTCGAAAGATTTCTTCGGCGGATATGCGGCCCTTTATATCCAGAATGGAACACTGCCCGATCAGTTTGTCGAACCGGTCCGCGGTGATATTGTCCCGCTGAAACAGGATATCGCGAAGCTCATTTTCGAGGGTCACGGTACGCAGCGTCTGATCCGTGACGCGTTCGACGATGTGCATGACGGCCGATTCCCTGCTGACGCGGGGCCGGGCGTAGATCCAGTACCAGACCATGCTGAATAAAAAGAACAGGCCGCAGATGGACAGGGGTACCGGGCCCATATCAACCAGCAGCAGAATATATACGCAGATCGTTGCGATCTGAAGATACGGATAGAGCGGGGCTCGAAAGCGGGGATGCAGCCGGGACATCCACTTGGGGAACAGGTGATCGCGGCTCATGGACATGGGGCATCGCGAGGCCGAGAGGATGCCGCCGTTGGCCGTGGTCAGAAAGGCGGCCAGAGCCGCCAGACTCAGGATCGCAAAGCCCCAGTTACCGCTGAATTCTCTGGCGGCCGTGGAGATGGGCATGGGGCTTTGGCGCAGCGCCGGCCCCTGCAGCACGCCAATGGCGACGGCGACGACGGCGACATACAAAGCCGAGATAAGGGCCCATGCAAGGATGATTCCTCGGGGAAGATTGCGGCCGGGGTGACGGACTTCTTCGGCGACATTATCCACGGTGGTCAGCCCCCCATAGCTGATAAAGACCAGGCCGGCTGTGGACAGCATGGCCAGCCAGCCGCGGGGCATAAACGGACGGTATCGATCCACGGACATAGACGGGACGCCCCAGACGAGAAACAACACGAGGACAGCGAGCAAAAAAATCACAAGCGTGTTTTGAAAGCGCGCGGTGGATTTGACGCTGACCAGGTTCAGCAGGCCGAAAAAGACGCAGCATGCGGCCCCCAGCAGCCGCATACTCCATTCGGCAAGCTGATATTCAAACAGATTATTCATGATTAATTGCAGAAAAAGCACCATCCCGACGATCGCAAAGGCGCTTTTGAGCGCCAGCGAAAACCAGTTGGCAAGCCCGGTAAAAATGCCCCACAGCGAACCGAAGCTTCGCTCGACGTAAAAGTAGGTGCCTCCGGAGCGCGGCATGGCCGTCGTCAGTTCGGCCTTGGAAAGAACGCTTGGGAGGATCAAAAGAGCGGCCAGCAGGTAGGAAATGATGATTGCCGGCCCGGCATCGTCATAAAGAATCGCCGGCAGGACGAACAGGCCGGAACTGATCATGGCCCCTGAAGTCACGGAGAAGACGTCAAAAAGTCCCAGTTGCTGTTGTAGTTCTCTTGTTTTGTCCATCGGTCGTAAACCTCCATGAAATCGGCCGTTTCTGCTATTGTATAGCAGGAACCGGTCATTGTCTATCGGAATTGGCCGGACCGCTTCTTAATTTCGGTTGACGGACGTCCCGGAAGGGCCTATGATAGGCCTTTGATTCGGCAGAAAGGGATTTTTGAAAATGGCAAAAATTAAATTTTACGCCGAGCGCTGCAAGGGATGCGGATTGTGTGTGCTCGTGTGCCCGCATGGCAATATACGGATGTCTACGGAGTTAAATGAAACCGGACATCCGTATGCTGTTTTGGTCGATCCGGCCCGATGCACTCATTGTGCTCTTTGCGGCCGGATGTGTCCGGATATGGCCATCGAAATTGACGATCCAAAAACTTCAAAAAAAGACAAATCCGGCAAGCCGAGGGAGTAATCCATATCATGGCGGAAAAAGTACTTTTAAAGGGAAATGAACTTCTGGTCGAGGCGGCGATTGAGGCGGGGTGCCGTTTTTTTGCGGGGTATCCGATTACGCCTCAGAACGAAGTTCCTGAAACCATGTCGTGGCGGATGCCGCAGGCCGGCGGGGTGTTTATCCAGGCCGAAAGCGAGATCGCGGCCATCAATATGCTGTTCGGCGCCTCGGCGGCCGGCGCCCGCTGCATGACCAGTTCGTCTTCTCCCGGCATCAGTTTAAAACAGGAGGGCATCAGTTACATCACCGCTGCCGAGCTGCCCTGCCTGATTGTGAATATGCAGCGGGGCGGTCCGGGCCTGGGCAATATTCGGGCTGCGCAGGGGGACTATTTCCAGGCCGTCAAAGGCGGCGGCCACGGCGATTATCGGTTGATCGTTCTCGTGCCGGGTACGCTGCCGGAGCTGTATCAATTGACGATGAACGCCTTCGATTATGCTGATTTTTATCGCAATCCGGTGCTGATTCTCGGCGACGGCATTCTCGGGCAGATGGCCGAGCCGGTGGAACTGACGCCTTATGAGCCGATTTTGGATTTGCCGCCGAAAGATTATGTGCTGGACGGGTGCAAAGGCAGGCCGCCGCGGGTAGTCAAGACTCTGTATCTGCATCCCACGGATTCGCTGGTTCAGCACAATCTGCATCTCCAGGAAAAATACGCCCGGATTCGGCGGGAATTGAACCTTTACGAGGAATACGAAACCGAGGACGCCGAATTGATTGTTTCGGCGTACGGGGTGCCCGGCCGGATCGCCAAAGGGGCCGTGAAGATGGCACGCCGGGAGGGGATTCGGGCCGGCCTGATTCGCCCGTTGTGTGTCTGGCCGTTTCCCGCGGCGCCGTTTCGGAAGGCGGCTCAAACCGCCGGCCGGTTTCTGGTGGTGGAGATGAGTTTCGGCCAGTATGTCGAGGATGTGAAACTGGCCATTGAGTGCCGGCGTCCGGTTGCCTTTCTCGGCAAAGGCGGCGGGTGGTATCCGAGCCAGGAGGAGATTCTTGAAGAAATTCGTCGGCTTTCGTCAAAAGCACAGGACCCTGCGTCCGTGAAAGGATCGGTATAAATGGATTTTCATCGACCGGAAACATTAAAAGACGCCCCCACGCATTATTGCCCCGGCTGCGGGCATGGGATTGTTCATCGGCTTGTTGCGGAAGTGATTGATGAACTGGGGATTCGCCAGCGGACGATCGGCACGGCGCCGGTGGGCTGCGCGGTGCTGCTGTATGACTATTTTAACTGTGACATCATTGAATGCGCGCACGGCCGTCCGCCCGCTGTCGCAACGGGAATCAAGCGGATGCTGCCGGACCGGATCCTGTTTACCTATCAGGGGGACGGCGACCTGGCGGCTATCGGGACGGCCGAGACCATTCATGCGGCCAATCGCGGCGAGAACATCACGGTGATCTTTGTGAATAACGCGATCTACGGAATGACCGGGGGCCAGATGGCCCCGACGACGATGATCGGCCAGTGGAGCACGACCACCCCGGACGGCCGGGGGCAGTATGCCGAGGGCGGCCCGATCAAGGTTTGCGAGATGCTCAGCGCACTGGACGGCGTTTGCTACCTTGAGCGTGTGTCGGTCAGCAGCCCGAAGGACGTGATGAACGCCCGGAAGGCGATCAAGAAGGCCTTTGAAAACCAGATCGCTGAAAAGGGTTTTTCCCTGGTTGAGGTTTTGTCGATGTGTCCGACGGACTGGAAACTGCCTCCCGAAAAAGCCATGGATTTTGTCAATGAAAAGATGAAGAAGGTTTTTCCTCTCGGAGTCTATAAGGATCGATCAGGGGGCCGCCATGAATAGCCCATCGGAGACCAAAATCATCATTGCCGGCTTCGGCGGGCAGGGTATCGTGCTGGTGGGCAACCTGATTGCCCGCGGGGCCCTGATGGAGGGCAAGAACGTCACCGGGATGGTGGCTTATGGAGCGGAGATGCGCGGCGGGACGGCTTATGCCACGGTGGTTGTCAGCGATGAAGAGATCGCCTGTCCCTTTGTGGAGCATCCAGATGCGGCGATTGTGCTGAACCGGCCTTCGCTTGAAAAGTTTGAGCCGAGCGTGCTGTCCGGCGGCCTGGTGCTGGCCAATACGTCGCTGGTCAAGCGGGATCTTCAGCGCAGCGATGTGTCGCTGATCCAGGTGGCCGCTACCGAGATCGCCCGGGAACTGGGCAATCTGAAGGTGGCCAATATGGTGGCGCTGGGGGCGTTTATTCAGCATGCGAAGCTGCTGCGTGCTGACAGTATCGAACGGGCGATTGGGGATTTGTTCTCGGCGAAGAATCCGAAGTTTCTGCCGCTTAACCTGGCCGCCCTGAAAGCGGGGATGGAACGGAGCCGGTTTGTCGGTCCGGCCGTGGGGGGCAGGCGTTCCTGATGGGGTTTCGGCCGTCGGGCGGCGCAGAGAGGTTGGGGCCGGCGTGATGGAAACAAATTGCCGAGAACAATCGAAATCACTTCAACAGCGGGTTCTTGCCGGGCTCGGCGGTTCCCGAAAATCCGGGCCGGCTCTTCGCATGACCCCGATGATCGATGTGGTGTTCCTGCTGCTGGCGTTTTTCATCATTACGGCCAAATTCCGCAGGCCGGAGGCCTTTCTTCCGATCCGGCTTCCTTCGCCGGATTCGACGCAGACGGCGGGCATCCGAATCGTTGAACCGCTTGTTCTTGTTGTTTCGGCTTCTTCGGAAGGATGCCTGGTTCGGATCGGAGCAGAATCGGAGATCCGGATCTCGGAGGAAGAGCCGGAACGAGGGCTGGCGGCGCTGGCCGATTCGCTGGGTCGGGTTTGCAGGCAGCAGCAGCGGACTGCCGCGGATCCGTTTGAGATGGTCTGTGAGAATGAGGTGACATGGAACCTGGCGGTGAAGGTTTACGATATTCTGCACGCGATGGGCGCAACGGATATAACCCTGGTAACAACCGAATACAATTATGAACCACCGCATTGATCGAATGGTGCTTGTCCTGCTGGCAGGGGTGTTTGGGGCCGCGGCCTTTTCGGCTGAGATACCGGCCGGGCAAATCAGCGCCGCGGCTGATTCGCTGCAAACGCTGGAGGAGGACTTTGCCCGGCAGTCGGCTCCGGCGCGGCTGAGTATGCTATGCATCGGACGGTTTGTCGATGCACAGCAGGCCCAATCGCTTCGGCAATCGGCCGACGAGACGATTGAGCGTGTCAGTGAGATTTTGGCTGAGCAGAAGGATTATCAATCGCAAATGGAAGGGTATCCGGGGCGCGATTGGGAGGCGCGTTACGGGCAGACGCACTTGTGGTCTGTATGCAGCCGAACGGTGTTGCGAGGCGAGTATCTGCTGGCCTGGTGCCGTTTCTGGCAGGCGTTGTGCGCCCCTGGAGAGCGAGACAAACTGCTTTCGGAGGTGATTGCGGCCTGCCGGGCGGAGGAGGCCCGCTGGCGAGGGATGGAGCAGATTCTGCGGGCGCTGGCGCTGTGGCAGCGGGGCGGGCCAACGGATGAGGAGACGCTTCGTGTGGCTCTGCATCAGATGATGGTGCGGTCGGATCTGACGGATCAGGCGATGGAGGAGATGCTGCTTTTGCAGCGGCGGTTTGAGCTGTTTGGGGAAGGGCCATTTGCCGAACACCTGGCCGATTTGTTCGAGGGCAAGCTGGCGGCGCAGCAGGATTTTGAATGGGCTCTTGAGTATGCGTTTCTGGAGTTTGGGCGGGGCGATGGGCGTCCGGTGGAGCGGGTGCTGGGTGCCTGGCCGCAGGCGAAGGGCTTTGTGTCTGTGCTTTTGCTGGAGGCGTGCGCCGATCGGTTTGCCGAGGCGGGGCCGGAGGTTGTATCGAAGTGGAATCCGTTGATTGTCTCGGTCCTTTGCGAGGCAATCTCTGAAAGCAGGCAGCCGGAACAATACAAGTTGTTGTTGGCGGAACTGGCCAAACGGCACGCGACGGCGGCGGTTCTGCGGGCGAGGGCCAAGACGCTGGAGTCGTCGGATCCCGAACGTGCGATTGAGGTTTTGCTGGAGGCCGCCCGGCTGGCCCGGCAGCAGCCGGAGGATTCGCTGCCGGCGGCGAAGGAAACCGCAGAGGGGGCTGCTCGCCTGGCTGTTCGATTGTACCGGGAAAACGCGGGCCGATACGGCGGCGTTGCGCTGCGGGCGCTGCGGGAGTACATTGACCTGGCGGGGGCCGGAGCCGATCCGGAGGTGGTGTATGAGGCGGTGGGGATTCTGGCAGAACAGGGGCTGGGCGATCAGAGCCGTCAATTGCTGGATTTGCTGGCTGCGCGACAGGGCGAGTATGCCGCGAGGGCACAACTGGAGGTTTTTCGGATTAGCGCCCGTCAGGCGCCGGATCCGTCACGGCGGCGGGAGATTGAAGACCGGTGGCAGGCATGGATACAGTCGCTGGAGACGGAGGCGGAGGAGACGGCCGGGTTGCGGCGGCAGGCGGCTGTGGAGTATGTGCAGCATCTGTTTGCCGCTCCGAGCCGCGAGAACGCCGAGCGGGTGGTTCAATTTCTGGGCAGTGAGGCGACGGCGGGGGATGCGACGCTGACGTATCTGTATGTGCAGGCGCTGGCGCTGCTGGATCGGTTTGGGCCGGCGGTGATTGCCCTGAATACGATTGAGACCAATTGCCGCAATGCGGGATTTGATCTGTATGTGCTGGAGGGGTTTGCGGAGCGGCTGGAGGAATATACGTATTTGTCGAGTACGTTGATCGAGCCGCCGGCAGGGAAACTGGAGGCGTTGCGGAGGTGTTTTGAGGCGGGTCGGGACCGGGATCGTGCGGACCTGCTTTGGGCGGAGATGGCGGCTCGTCTGCCGGAGCGGGAGGTGGCGGTCGGCAATGCGATTGACGCGATATTGAGCCGGTTTGAGTCGTCGCCGTCTGCGGGGGTGGTTCGCTGCCGTGCGTTTCGGCGAATGCAGCAGGGGCGGTGGGCTGAGGCCGCGGGGGACTGGCAGGCCGTGCGGGGGGCGTATGAGCCGCAGGACCGGACGGAAAAGGGGCGGAACTGGCACTGGTGGCGGGCTAAGTATTATGAACTGCTGTGTTATTCGCGGGTGCCGGAGGATACGGCGGAGGATGTGGCGCACGCGGTGCGGATTTTGCTGGTGCTGTACGATGCGCCGCCGGCCGTGTGGGAGGAGAAATTGAAGGCGCTGGCGGAAAACCAAAAATAAAAGGCCGTTTTTTACAGGGAATCGGCCGTCGTTTAAGTCGGTTTCCTCACCGATGAGCAGAATTGCCCCATCCGGCGCATGGCCTCGTTGAGTTTTTCGGCCGAGCCGTCCATTGCGGCATAGGCGCTGATCAGGGTAACCAGTTCCGGATCCGCCTCCTTCTGTCCGTATTGATGCGAGGTATTGACGATACCCGCGTCCAGCCCGCAGTCCATTGCCTTGGCCACATAGGCCCGGCAGATCCCGATTTTACGGCCGGGCAGGTCACGGCAGCAGTTGCTGATCCCCAGCGAGCAGTGGCATCGTTTCAACTTCGGATCGCTCTTAATCCGCCGAATCGTCTCAAACGCACGATACGTATACCCCGGCACGCCCGGCTCCATCGGCATGTC
>JAHDQI010000409.1 GCA_018433925.1 Phycisphaerae bacterium
ATCCCAGCGGAAGTTATCGGCACAACAGAACCGGCCGCCAAATCTTCGAAATCCCAGGTCAGGATCTGTTTTTGCTTGATCCATGCCGGCGTAAATCGGGCAAAAGTAATCCGATGGTACGGCCAGCCGTCGCCGTTTTCATACAGCAGGCCTAATCGCCCGTCTGCCATGCTTGCCAGCGACGAATAGGCCGAACTGCCCCCATAAATCCGCTTGGCCTCTTCAAAAAACTGACCATTACTGTAAGAAATCCGGACCGTCATATTGATTCTCGTGGTAGCGGCCGGATTCGAAAAAGCAATCAGTCGCTGTCCGCTTACAGAATCCGTATGAGAGACCGTGCTGCCCTGACAAACCGGATCCACCAAATCGTTTCGAACCTGCAACGGACTCCAACTGCCCCCCTGGTTATAACTGTAAGATACAATTCGGCTGTTGTATTGCTTATAGGAGCCGGTAGGCCGATCATTTCGCATCAATGTGCCGTAATCAAGCTCCACAACCGCCCCTTCACCGGTTCCGGACGGCAGATATGTACTTTCAGACCATGTCACTCCGTGATCATCACTCTGGATATTTCGATTTTGAGCAGGAATGACCAGCCGTCCCGCACGAGCGCCCTGGGTCAGTTGAATGCCGTTGCCCGGGCCGGTGGCGTCCCAGCGGACATCCGGGGGCTGAACTTCGCTGAACCGGTTGACCGGAGCCGTCCACGTGGCGCCATGGTCATCGCTGTAACAGGACCAGACGGTTCTCACGCCGTCGCTGGTGCCGCTGGTAATTTCTTCCAGCGTATCCTGCCCCAGATTATGCGTCAAAAACAACCAGACGCGGCCATTGGAGCGGTCCACTACCGGCGTCGGGTTCCCGCAGGTATTGCCTCCGTCATCCCAGATCACCTGCATGGCTCCCCACGTAACCCCGCTGTCCGTGCTCCGACGCAAAACCATATCAATATTACCCGTATCGCTGCTGCTGTTTTTTCGGCCTTCCGCAAAAGCCAGCAGGGTTCCGTCCGCCGCCTCAATCAGCGCCGGAATCCGGTAGGTATGATAGCCGTTCATGCCCTGCTGATAAACCACCGTCTCAAACAACAAATCAGAGGCGAAATTTTCAGAAAAACCGAATACACAAAATACAAGCAGAATCAGTCCTAAGTGTCTCATAAGCATCGTTTCCAAAAAAGCGAGAAAAAGGGGGCATGGAACAGCTTCCATACCCCTTTTTTTTGTTTCAATCGCAGAGCGGATTATTCATATTCCGAACGCAGCCAGTTAGACGACAGAATGGCCAGATCGCTCATCCCGATCAAGCAGTCGCCATCCAGGTCCCCGTCCGCCATCTCAAGCACACAGGACGGCGTCCGAAACGACCAAACCGGACCTGATCGGCTAAACGAACCGCCGCCGTCGCTGCCAACCGTATCCACACGCCAGTAATACCAAATATCATTATCCAGACCGCTTACGGCCGCCGAATTCACAACCGCCGGAATCGTATCCACAACCGTCTGCACATAGGGATCGGTTGAAAGCACCACGGTTTGAGATGTAATCGTGGCCCCGTCGATAGGCAGCCAGGTCAGGGTATAGGCGGCCGGAACCCCGGTTGCCCCGTCCACCGGATTCGGCGAGCTCGGCACACCCGCTGATTGCTCAAACTCTGCCGGGGTCAGTGCCGCACGGGTGACCTTCACAAAATCAAGATCCCCTCCAAAGTTCCGACTGGTATAGCCGGTAAATCCGCCTACCACCATATAACTGCTCGGCACGATGTCAGTGACCGTGGTGTCAGTCCCGCTGGCTTCCTCTGCATAATCCACATAAACCCGGATCACTCCGGCCGTTCGGTCGCGAACCGCCGCTATATGGTGCCACTGACCGTCATGGAGATTGGTCGTACCCTGCGTCCAACTGCTGGTTCCGTTTTCGTCCTGTGTCCAGAAACGAAGCAGTCCGTTGGTCTGCGTACGCAGCCAGTACTGCGGCAGATCATACCCGTACCAGTATGTTTCGATGGGATGATCCGGATTACAGGACAAGATACAATTATAGGTGCTATCCCCTTCATCGAATCGCACAACGGCTTCAATGGTCAGGTCCCCTTCGGCCGGGATCACAATCGGAGAGCCGGCCACATTGCCGCCCCCGAAGTTATATCCGGGATACAGCTTCATCTGGGCATCATCAAATCCGACATACGAACCGCCCGGACCGTACGCCGGATTCGGGTTGCCGTACAGGGAAGGCGATAGAGACTCCTCATTTCCCAGAAGATACAGGTGACGGTTGTTTCCGCTTGAGTCGAGGATCATATCCCCATCCCCCAGGACGGTCCCGGGTGTTGTGTCGTCAAATTTCCACCAGCCCGCGACAGTCCCGGTAACCTCTTGTGTCTGGAAGGACCATACCGGACCTTCCCGGTAAAAGGGACCGGTCACATCATGCGTTCCCTGGCTGTCCACCCGCCAGTAGTAAACCGTGCTGTAATCCAGGTTGCTGAAGACAACGCTTTGGCCCACAACGCCGTTATAAACCTGAACCACATCCGTCATGTCGGCTTGGGTCGAAACCGTCACCGTGTGTGCATTGACAATGGAATTCGGATCCTGGTCGGCAATCGAATCCCAGCTCAAAATAACCGAAGTCTGAGACACGCCAAACTGGCGATCATTGGGGTCCGGGTTGGCCGGCAAAAACACGTCGTCACCGGGCAGGGGCTGCAGAAACTCCGACGGTGACAGCGCCGCGTCACTGATCCGAACGGCATCCATGCTTCCGATGCAGTCCCGGCTGTCCGTGTCTCGAAAGGAACCAATGTTCAAATCGCCGTCATTGGTAAAATCTCCCGTAGTCGGATCATCCACTTCATTCCACTGTTCATAATCAATGTAAATCCTCAACTTGCCGGCGCCGACATCCCGCACCACCGCAACGTGATGCCAGTTGGCATCATAAATATTGACGCCGCTCGTAGGAGAACTGAATGACTTCTGGTTTCCATTGGAGTCCCGAAGCAGAAAATTTGAGGTTCCGTTCGAGGCGATACGCCACCACCACTGAGTAGCCGAAGAGCCGCCCGTCCCGATTTTGGACAATATCGCCGAATACTTACTGCTCAGGTTAGACGTCGGAAAACGAACCATTGCCTCCAGCGTGAAACTGTCCGAAGCAGCAAAATCACCAACTGCAGTGCCCGCCGCCGGCCCGCCGTCCCCGAAAAGATGACCGG
>JAHDQI010000330.1 GCA_018433925.1 Phycisphaerae bacterium
AAAATTGCCAGTACAAAGGAGGCCTTCAGATAAACCAAAAACGGTTCAGCCACCTTAATGGCCTGTAAATTCGGCTCGAGGTCGGCATGAACCATCGCCTGCTCAAATGGAATCATCAAGAGATGCAGAAAAGAATGTCCGAAACACAGCGCCAGGATCAGGCCGGCCAACAGCCCAAGAATGGCCAAAATCAGCCGGGCGCGCAGCTCCTCCAGGTGATCGCCTAAACTCATTGATTTTAATTCTTCCTTTTCCATCCGAGCCGCCGTCAAAAGCCGTTCTTCAATAACCCTAACAAGCAGGCCATAGTATAGAGAAAAGGAATCCTTCTGTAAATCCCTTTCTATTTATTGAAAAACGAGTATACTACGCTCCTTTGTTGTGGACTTTTGAAGATGTTGATGAATTTGAAAATCCTGCTGCTGCTTCTGGCCGGTCCGGCCTTTCTCATCGGGGCAGGCGGCTATCTGTTTGTCCGGCTGCGGTTTCGGCCTGACGATCAGGAAACAGAAGAAATCTATTATGAGTTTGAGGAGCGGCATCCGGTCTTTCGCCGCTATGCCTTCTGGTCACGATTTACATTGGGACTGGTCATTCTGTCCATGCTTCTGCTATTTCTGGCAATTGCTCTATAATTATCCTTTGACGCAAATCAGGGGTACCAGTTTGGCCACTTTTCTCGCCAGATGCGCCTGTTCGGAAACTTCTACCACCTCGCTGACATCTTTATAGGCCTGCGGTGCTTCTTCCGCAAGGCCTCGCAGCGAGCGGCTTCGGATCAGGATTCCCTGTCCGGCCAGATGCCGCATGATATCCTTGCCGTGCCATCGTTTTGTAGCGGCCGTACGGCTCATTTGCCGTCCGGCCCCGTGACAGGAGGAACTGAGCGACCGCTTTTCGCCCTGCTCCGTGCCGGCCAAAATATACGAAGCCGTGCCCATTGTACCTCCGATCAGGACCGGCTGACCCGCCCGACTGTATTCCTTCGGCAGGGCCGGATGGCCGGGCCCAAACGCACGCGTCGCCCCTTTGCGATGAACAAACAGCCGCCGTTTTTGTCCCTCGATTTCATGCTGTTCTTCCTGGCAGGTATTGTGCGAAACATCATAAAGCAGCCGAATATCGGCTTTCGGACATTCCCGTTCAAATACCTCCCGAACCAGATGCATCAAAATCTGCCGATTGGCCAGGGCACAATTAATTCCGCATCGCATGGCCCCCAGATAGCTTAGTCCCACTGGTGAATTGAGCGGGGCGCAGGCCAGTTCCCGCTCGGCCAGTTCGATCCCATGCTCTTTAGCGGATAAGGCCATTTTTTTCAGATAATCGGTGCCGATCTGGTGGCCCAGGCCGCGAGAGCCGCAATGAATACTGATCTTAATATCACCTTCCTCGATACCAAACGCCTTTGCGATTTCCGTATCGTAAATTTCGACAACCTTTTGAACCTCAAGATAATGATTGCCCGATCCGAGCGTGCCCATTTCATTGAGCTGACGTTTCTTGGCCTGCTCCGACACACTTGACGGCTCAGCCCCTGGCATTTTGCCGCCGGATTCGATAAACTGCAAATCTTCCGGTTTGCCGAAGCCATGTTCGACAGCCCAGCCGGCCCCACCGATCAGGAGTTCATCCAGTTTGCTTACGGACAGCGAAATTTTACCCCTGCTGCCGACCCCGGCCGGGATATGGGCAAAGAGCGCCTCAGCAATCTGCTCCTTGCGACGGGGCTTCAAATCCTTTTCGACAAGTCCTGTATGCAGGGTTCGAACTCCGCAGGCAATGTCAAAACCTACCCCACCGGCGGAGATCACACCACCCAGGCCGGGATCAAAGGCCGCAACGCATCCGATGCAGAAGCCATATCCCCAGTGGGCATCCGGCATGGCGTAGGAATAGCCAACGATCCCCGGCAACGAAGCGACATGACTGACTTGGCTGGCTACCATATCATCCATCTCAGCGATCAGGTCCTCGGAGGCGTAAATCACCCCATCGACCCGCATTTTGCCGGTCCGTTCGATTACCCATTTGTATTCATCCCTGCGTATGACCAGTTTTCGATCCATAAAGTAAATTTTCTCAGATATTGACCCGCTGTCAAG
>JAHDQI010000103.1 GCA_018433925.1 Phycisphaerae bacterium
CCATCAGTAGGACCGAAGGAAGTTTGGGTTTCATAAAATCATCCTGATAATTCGATCATAGTTGTCTAATGTAATTACCAAAAGAATATAATAAAAAGAACGACCCCAGCCATGACCAGTCCGCCGACAATTTTCACTTCGGGAGCAGTTTTGATGTCAAAATCTTCACGTACCGGCAATTTTCGAGGTTCGGCCAATGGTTTCATGAAGGTAATCAAGCCCATCAGCATGATAATCAATTGAAAAGTCAGCGCCACCTGGATCAGGAAATGAACCTGCGGAGCAAACTGCTGGAAAATACCATACAGGATTGGCCCAGCAAGTAATGCGACAATTCCCGCCGCTGGAGGCGCTGTGGGAACCATCATACCGAACAAAAAGGCCGCCACGACACCCGGCCAGATGTAGCCTTGGAACTGCTGAATATATTGAAAAACACCGCCAAATTTCGGATTGTCCAGCATGGGAGCCAGCAGACAGCCAATGATTACAAAAACCAGGGTCATTGTCCGTCCGAGCAGCACAATCTGTTTCTGAGAAGCGTTGGGATGGAACATGCGGCGATAGACATCCATCGTGAAAATGGTGGATGCTGAATTCAGCATGGAACCGAGAGAACTGATCACCGCTCCGGCAATGGCCGCAAACATGAATCCCCGAAGTCCGCCAGGAACTAAGTTGCGGATCAGCAGAGGAAACGCCTCATCGGGCTTGGCCATCTGATCTCCATACAGTTGAAAGGACATAATGCCCGGCATTACGATTGCAAATGGCACTAGCAGCCATAATGCCCCGGCAAAAATAACTCCCAATTGTCCATCCCTCAGTGTCTTGGCGGCCAAGTTTCTCTGCACAATGAACTGGTTGAGTCCGCAGTAATAGATTAAGACAATCCACATACCGGAAAGCACCCCCGTCCAAGGCAGTCCTTCATGATCAGGAGGGAGGACCATGTGCAGTTTGTCTTCGTTTATTTCGGCAAATTTGTCCCATCCCCCGCATGCGTGCAGGCCCAGAAAGAAGATCACGAGTCCCCCAATGATCAGTCCGCCACCCTGAAACAAATCCGCCCAGGCAACCGCCTTCAGGCCGCCCCAGACGGTGTAGGCCGCAGCAATCAATCCGATCAGCCAGACGCCGTACTGCATTTTAAGATCGAAAATTGTCCGCAGGGTGATCCCGCCGGAATACAGGACTGCCGTCAATAAGACTGCCACATAAATGACCACGGTCATGAGGGCCATAATTCCGCGAACAGTGGAATTATACCGGTATTCCAGATATTCCGGCATGGTGTAAATGCCCGCCTTTAAAAACCGCGGCAGCAGCGTAAACGCGATAATCACGATTCCGAAACTGCCGTAGAGCTGCCAGTTACTGACCGCCAGTCCCACGCTGCTCGCTCCCTGTCCGGCCATACCGACAAACTGTTCTGTGGAAATATTGGCGGCCACGATGGAGATTCCGATCAGCCACCAGGTCAATCCGCGCCCTGCCAGAAAATAATCTTCGCTTCCTGCCTCTTTGCGGCTTTTGAAGAGACTGACTCCGATGACAACGGCAAAAAATGCCACAAATACAAGAATATCAAAGACGCCCAGTTCCATTCATGACCTCCCTACAATTGATCCAGTTAAGATGTCTAACGGCCCCTACATGAGCCGGGTCGATACTCAATACGGTTTCCAAATCCTGATGGGCCTTTTCGGATTGTCCCAATCCCAAATGACCCAGGCCCATTAGATATCCGTTCCATATACAGATCAGGCCAGTTTTGAAAATAAAGCCGGACAAATAGATTTCGTTGTATCCTTCCAGAATTTCTTTAGACTCACTTCCCTACCGAATCTATCCATAGATAGAACAATCTTCCATCTTTTGGCCAATCAATCAGCAGGGAATGAAAATGTGTGAAGTTTATGAATGCATAAGCTCTGGAATCTGTCATCATCAAATCCATATTTGCCTAATATAAAATTCACTACAAACACTATGATCGGGCCTTGTCAATCGCTTTAAACATAGCCAAGATGTTCTCCGTAGGTACATTACTCTGGATGTTGTGAATACTGTTAAATACAAAGCCACTGTTAGCTCCAAGGATTTCGATTCGTTCACTGACTTCTCTGTAAACTTCTTCTGGAGTACCAAAAGGAAGTGTTTTCTGTGTATCCACGCCCCCACCCCAAAAGACCAGTTGATCCCCGAATTCTTTCTTGAGCCTTTCTGGATCCATATCCGCAGCTGAACACTGGACTGGATTAAGGACATCAAATCCTGCATCAATCAAATCCGGAATCAGCGGGTAAATCCCTCCACACGAATGAATAAAGATTTTCCAGTTGGTCAGCTCATGTAGTTTGTCATTGATCGCTTTCTGGAATGGCTTATACAAATCCTGATAGGCCTGGGGTGAGATGAATGGACCTCGCTGCATGCCGAAATCCGTACCACTGACAAAGACTACCTGTACTTTGTCGCCCAATACTGGAGCCAGTTTTTCTATATTTTTCAATCCGATCTCACACTGTTTTTCGAAGACTTGGCACACATAATCCCGACGCATAGCAGTTGAGATATACCATTCTTCTACGTCACGAATCCCTTTGGGTTCTTTCATCCATGTGGCAGGCACCAGTGCGGGATCTCCAAATGCAATGCCCGGAAATGTCAGATAAATGCCTGCATCCGTATTGTTATAGTACCAGTCAACTTTTTTCCTGAAATATTCCACGTCTTCATCCGATATCATCCCGAATTCTTCGCAGTTATCTATCGGATCAAGCTTACTTTCGTCAATCAGTTGCTGTCGATTGAGCGCATCCCAAAAATAGCTGTTTTTTGGCATTTTGGCACAAGGAGGCATGGAGGTGTCTCCTTGTGGATACATCAGAAGGCTCCCGTCTCCGTTGCGGGTATAATTTAATTGCAGGGGGATAAGTACTTCGGTTCCATCTGCCGGCATCTTAAAGGGTTTCCATCCATCCTGGCGAAGCCCGAACATATCGGCAGGTGGATGGATACCCACGACATCCAATTCCAGTACTTTGCGAAGTTGCTCGTCAATCTCGCCGAGCATCTGGTAGGGTTCAGTAACCCTGACCCTGTAATCGCTTTTTCCCAAAATAGCTTTGCGAAGCCGATGTACTGCACAGCAACCGATACCTGTCTGTCCCCCTGCACCAAAATCGACACAAAGTTTGTCCACGGGACGATGTTCCAGGGCAGCCTGAAGACGCCGACGAGAGGTCATCGATACGCGGG
>JAHDQI010000228.1 GCA_018433925.1 Phycisphaerae bacterium
AAAACGGCTGTTTCAGACACCCGGCAACCCGCTGCTTCTCAAGATCTTTCTCCTGTTGAGATTGCCGGTCCGGTGACAACCGATACCATCGGCAAAAACTGGAACGCTTTTCTCGAACGGCTAAGCGTAAAAGACGGGGCTCTGTCCAATTATCTTTCGAAAGGAGTTCCTTCCGATTTTTCCGACGGCAAGCTGACCCTCTGTTTTCCTTCGAATGCTCAGTTTGTCATGGATTTGTGCCGCAAACGCCAGTCGGAAGTCGCTTCCTGCCTTCAGGCGGTATTTGGATGCGAAATCATGCCGGTTTTTGAATTGTCACAGCAGACGCAGACACAACCGACGCCGTCTCGTCAGGCGGAAACGGCGGTTGATCGAAAACAGCGAGCTGAAGTTCTGGATGATCCGAGGGTTCAGATGATCCTGAGGGAATTAAATGCGACGCCTCTGGAGGTCCAGCGAATGCCCGACGAGGAGCAGTCGGTTGATAGCGAGGATATAGAAGAATGAACCCGGCTTATACCCAAAGTCTGAACGAGCTGATCGATCAATTCGGAAAATTGCCCGGAATCGGACCCAAGACGGCCGAACGGCTGGCGTTTCACATTCTCAGGGCCGATACGCAGGAGGCAATGAGTCTGGCTGAGGCGATTCGAGACGTAAAACAAAATATTCGGCAGTGCCGAATCTGCTACAATCTTTCCGAGTCAGACCTCTGCGGCATCTGCAGCGATCCGCGCAGAGATCGTGAAATCATCTGTGTGGTTGAGCAGCCCAAAGATGTCATGATCCTCGAAAAAACCGGGCTGTGTAAATGGGTATATCATGTCCTCAACGGGCACATAGCCCCGCTTGAAGGCATTGAGCCGGCGGATTTGACCATTGATGCCCTTGTTAAGAGGATCCGTGAACAAACAGTCAAGGAAATCGTTATGGCAACCAATCCCACCATCGAAGGGGATGGAACAGCGCTGTATATCCGCTCGCTTCTCTCATCGCTTGATGTAAAAGTCACTCGCCTGGCACGGGGACTGCCGGCCGGCTCTTCCATCGAATTTTCGAGTGGTTCGATCCTTGCGGATGCGATTTTAGGCCGCAGCGAGCTCTAAAAAGTCAAAAATCATTTTAAAATTGCCCTTTTGGTATGGAATTTGTACAATAGCGGTGATTTTCGTCTTTCGTTTTTTGCCCAACAACGGAGAAAACTCGTATGGCCATGCGGATGACAATGACCGGACAGATGCGGATGGAACAGCGGATGAAGCTGGCCCCGCGGATGATCCAGTCGATGGAGGTGCTTCAGCTTCCGCTTCTGGCCCTGCAGGAAAAGATTGAGGCGGAACTGAACAGCAATCCCGTTCTCGAATTGGATGAAGAGCGAGCGGAGGGGCCTGTCGATTCCGACGGTTCAGATCAAGAAGTCACTCCGGAGCAGGAACTGGTCGTTCATGATGACCCGGACCACGTCGAGGATTTTCAGCGACTGGACAGCATGGGCGAGGATTTTGATGAATATATCGCCAAGTCCGGTTCTTATACGCCTGCCTCGTATGATCCCACTGAACCCGACCGTAAACTGGAGGCGATGAACAACACGGCCGCGGCCGGCAAGTCGCTCCATGATTTTCTGAAGGAGCAGTGGCGTCTTGTGGATGCCGATTCTGAGGTCAAGGCCGCCGGGGAGCAGATCATAGATTATATTGATGAAAAGGGTTATCTGACGGTTCGTCTCGAACAACTGCATAACAAGGACAAACATGATTTCAATGTAGAGCATCTCGAACAGGCCCTTCGCATGGTCCAGAAGCTTGAACCGACAGGCGTCGGAGCGAGGGATGTGCGGGAATGCCTTTTGATACAAATGCGGCAGTTTCCTGAGGATATGACCTTTGAGATGCAGCTTGTTCAGCAGTATTGGGAGGATCTTCTTGAAAATCACCTTCCTCAGATTGCCAGAAAAATGAATTGCAGCGTTGAGCAGATTAACCGGGCCATTGAGCGCATGAGCAAACTCGATACCTCCCCGGGACTTCAGGTCGGGCGCAATGAAAATCATCCCATCACGGCCGACATTCTGGTAGAGCAGGAGGAAGACGGAAACTTTCGCGTGGCGCTGGCGGATGCCTATCTGCCGAACCTTCGGGTCAGCGGCTTTTACCAAAAAATGGCCCGGAATCGGCGCATTGATGAAAAAACCCGGGAGTTTTTGCAGAAAAATATCCGCTCGGCTCAGTGGTTTATGGATGCCATTGCCCAGCGGCGGCAAACGCTGCTGAAGGTGGCCCAGGCCGTTGTGGATTACCAGAAGGAATTTTTTGAGAAGGGATCGCTTTATCTAAAGCCGCTGCCGATGGCCGTGATTGCCGAAAAGGTCGGCGTGCATGTAGCGACGGTCTCACGGGCTGTGGCCGGCAAATACATGCAGTGCAGCCAGGGGATTCTGCCGCTGCGGAGCTTTTTTAGCGGGGGGCTGGAGGACGACAGCGGCCAGGAGCGAAGCTGGGACGCGGTCAAGGCCAAACTGCAGGAGATTGTGGATGCCGAAGATAAGGCCAATCCGCTCAACGATGATGATCTGCGGCAAAAGCTGGCGGATGCCGGCATGGGCAACATCGCCCGCCGTACCGTGGCCAAGTATCGGAAAATTATGAATATCCCGACCGCCCGTTTCCGCAAAAAATATTGACGAATGCTGCTGCTTATTACTTCGCAGGCAAAAATTCGGAGACGCGAATGATCCTGCGCTATTGCTCTCTATTTATCGAGACTAACAGAAGTATAGGGATCAGATAAAAGTACAGAAATGAAACACTATTTTCTGCACTGATATATAATCGCGGGGGGCAGGTTTTTCCAGACCACACGGGATATTGAGACACTGGAAAAGAGCCCCTTGATCTTCCGGCGAAATCGAATGCCGGCCGGCAGGGCCAAGCCTGTCAGATAAGCAAAGGTGGCAAAGGTACCCCCGGGACGGAGGGCCTGCAGGGTGGCCTCCAGAAGCCGGTCCTGCAAATCCGCCTCAAAACTGCTCCACGGCAGACCGGAAACAATACTGTCAGCGCCGGCCAGTTGAAACTGCCGGAGAAGACGGGGGGTCTGCTCTACACTGTTTTGTAAGATGGTTAAATCAGGAAACCGTTCTTTCAGTACTTCCACCAGAGCAGAGTTGGATTCAATCGCCAAAAAGGAGGCCTCCGGCGATTTGCGCCGCAGGATTTCTTCCGTAAAAGCCCCTGTTCCGGCCCCGTACTCAACAATTACTGAACCTTCTGCAACCTCCGCAAGCCGGACGATTTCTCGAGCCAGAACATCACTGCTGGGAGCGATTGCCCCAATCGCATGCGGCGCCCTGAAAAATTCTCTCAAAAACAATCCCTTTTCCTGGGTTGCCGACGGCCTGGGTATTTTTTCCTTCACTGGATTCATGGACCTCAAAATACCAGACATCCGAGGGTGAAAACAAGAAAAAACCGAAAAATTACAAACTTCTTGCAAAATCGTCAACTATTCCCTATTGTAATCGTAAAGAGATTGGTGTCAGGGGAGCTGAGGCGAAAAACCGAAGCTGAGAGGCCGTGTGTGCGGCCAACCCTTAGAACCTGATCCGGCTAATACCGGCGTAGGGAGGCACGTTATTTGAAGACGTTTACGCCCCCGAATCCGGGGGCTTTTTTTCTATATAGAGGTGCGGAAATGACACCGCCTGTATTTTTCGAACTCAAGCAGTCCGTTGTGGGTATTGCGGGCCTGGGCGGGCTTGGTTCCAATGTAGCCATGGCCCTGACCCGGCTCAAAACGGGCACATTGATCCTCGTTGACTTTGACCGGGTTGAAGCAGACAATTTGAATCGGCAGAACTATTTTCATGATCAGATCGGCCGGTTCAAAGTGGACGCGACGATGGACAATCTGCGCCGAATCTATCCTGATGCGGAGTTGGAAGGGCATAAAGTACGACTAACACCTGAAAGTATTGTCAAACTTTTTGCCCGGGCCGATGTGATTGCCGAATGTTTTGACCGCGCCGATCAGAAGCAAATGATTACAGAGACGGTGCTGGCCAAAATGCCGGGGAAGGTCATTGTCTCCGTCAGCGGGCTGGCGGGCTGGGGCGGCAGTAACGAAATCGTTACCCGGCAGGTCAGCGACCGGTTGATTCTCATTGGCGACGGGGTCAGCGGGATCGGACCGGGTATTCCCCTGACTGCTCCGCGCGTGGGCGTAGCGGCCTATCATCAGGCCAATGCGATTGTGGAAGTTCTGATGCATCGGAAGATGTCTTTTGCGGCAAGGAGTAAATCGTGAATCGAACGTTAACCATAAATGGATCAGAGAAAACATTTGCTGACTCCCAGTGGCCGGTCTCGGTGGCGGATCTGCTTGGCAAACTTCAGATTGACCAGGCCACTGTCGTGGCGGAGATTGACGGGCAGATTGTGGAGCGAAATCGATTTTCAGAGACACCACTGCATCACGGACAGCAAATTGAACTAATCCGCTTTGTCGGCGGCGGCTGATCTTTATTTCGACACAAAGGACAATCATGACAGCATTAATGATTGCGGGAAAGGAATTTACATCGCGGCTGTTTATCGGCACGGGGAAATATGCCTCCAATTCGCTTATGGCCGAAGCCATCGCGGCCTCCGGTACACAAATGGTAACGGTGGCCCTCCGGCGGGTGGATATTGACAATGAAAACGATGATATGCTGGCTGCCATTGATCGCAACAAATACCAGCTTCTGCCGAATACGTCCGGCGCCCGGGATGCCGCGGAAGCGGTCCGGCTTTCCCGACTGGCACGAGCCGCCAGCGGGATTAACTGGGTCAAACTCGAAGTGACACCCGATCCCTATTACCTGCTGCCGGACGGAACGGAAACCCTGAAAGCCGCAGAGGTTCTGGTGAAGGAGGGGTTTGTGGTGCTGCCCTATATTCACGCGGATCCAATCCTGGCCAAAAAGCTTCAGGAAGCCGGATGCGTGACGGTTATGCCGCTTGCCAGCCCCATTGGTTCCAACCAGGGGCTGAGAACCCGCGAGTCGATTGAAATCATTATTGAACAGGCAACCGTGCCGGTGGTGGTGGATGCCGGGCTGGGAGCCCCGTCTCACGCGGCCGAGGCCATGGAGATAGGGGCCGATGCCGTGCTGGTTAATACCGCGATTGCCACGGCTGCTGATCCCGTGCAGATGGCGATTGCCTTCAAACAAGCGGTCCAGGCGGGGCGGCTGGCCTATGAGGCGGGCATGGCACCGGCAAGTAAAAAAGCGCATGCTTCCAGTCCGCTGACCGGATTTCTGCGAAATGAAACGTAATGCCAATGTCACAGATCCAATCCATTTTGTCGGAAAAACAGCTTGACCGTCATCGGCAAGTCTGGGCTGACTCGCTTCAGCAAGTCACGGTTGATACAGTAGATAGGGAGTTATCAAAACCCCCGGGCAAGTATTCTCTGCGGCGAATCCTGACGCTGGTCAGTCCTGCAGCCGAAGAGCGACTGGAAGAGATGGCCCGGCAGGCGGCTCACCTGACAATTCAGCGATTCGGAAGAACGATTCAGCTTTACGCCCCATTGTATGTGTCTAATGTTTGCATCAATAGCTGCCTCTATTGCGGATACAATCGGA
>JAHDQI010000115.1 GCA_018433925.1 Phycisphaerae bacterium
GCCTCTTTCACTGTATCCACGCGATTCAATCCCCGTTGTTTGATCGTAAAAAACACACTCATCAGCACCGACTGCGTCGATGCTCCTTTTTCACTGCGATTGTTAAAACTGTTCTTCCGCATGATCACGGCTCCGCGAATACTGCGTTCGCCAAAATTATTCTCAAACGGCACATCCGCATGATGCAAAAACGTAAACAACTCGTCCTGATGGCGAATCAGCCGTTTCAGCAGCCGCTTGGCCTCTTTATTCGACCAGCCATGCTCAAGGATCAACTGCAATCGCTTTTCCAGCCGCTCACATCGCCGCTGATAGGGTGCTGTTTCCAGTTCATCTTTCGACTTGCTCAGCCGGATCGCATCCCGGAGCAGCCGCTTGAGTTTCTTGCTGAACGCCGGCCAGTCGCCGCCGTGATCCTTGTATTTCCAGACCCGCTCCAGCTCCCGCAACAGATGCACCAGGCACTTCTGTTGGACGCAGGTCAGCACATTGTAAGCGTACCAGAAGTCGCTGACAAACACACCGTTAAAACAGTCCTTGATAAACGCCAGTACCACCGGCCCGGCACGGGAACGCTCAATCGTAAAAATCGTCGCGGTTTTACTCGTAAAGCACCAGAGCCAGTGGGTTGTGCCATTGACCCGCCAACCGGTCTCATCGCCGTGCAGAACCCCGGCGTGACCTTTTTTACGACCCGGTCGCTTGCCGCGTTTACCGGCAATCTTGGTATCTTTAGCAAACACCGGCTTTTGAGCCGACGGCGTGGAAGAATCCGCCGCAATCGCCGCCGGCAAATTCGCGGACCGTGGTTCGGTCGCCATCTTGGCAAGCTGCAGCAAAGCAAAGACAACCGCCTCTTTGCCTTGCTCATAAATCGCTTCGGCCTGTCGTTGAGTCAGACCGGGGCCAAGCGGCAAATCGTCAGGTACACATTGTTCGGTATTTCGTTTCACTACACGAAACAATACAGAAAATACCCGATGGCGCAAGTCTAAAATATGAATTTTTCAAAGAATCATAAAAAAATTGCTTCAAACCGCTAAAATCTTACAAACATTTTTAAATAATCATGGACTTGAGAGTTGCATGCTCATGGTGTCTTTGGGGCTTATATATAGAGACTTCAAATTTTGCAAATTTGTGCTGGGTAAAATAAGTTCAACAGAATTCCATGTCCCACCGTTAATGGATTCATTGA
>JAHDQI010000402.1 GCA_018433925.1 Phycisphaerae bacterium
AGTTCCTTCTTCAGCGCATCGCTTTCCGAAATGCCTTCAACAAGGGTCACATAGGCATACAGTCCCTGCCCCTTGATCTCGTGCGGAATGGGCGTCACCGCCGCTTCGGCCACTTTGGCATGGCTGACCAGGGCGCTTTCCACTTCCGCCGTGCCGATACGGTGCCCGGAGACGTTCACCACGTCATCGATACGCCCCATCAGCCAGAAATCGCCGTCCTGGTCCACCCGGCAGCCGTCCCCGGTGAAATACATGTTGTTATACATCGTAAAATACGTGTCAATAAAGCGGTCATGATCGCCCCACATCGTCCGCATCATGCCCGGCCACGGCTTGCGAATGCACAGCTTGCCGCCTTCATTGGGCTCGCACGGGCTCCCGTCATCACGCAGCACGACCGGATCAACGCCGAAGATCGGGCGGCTGGCGCTGCCCGGTTTGAGGGTCATCGCCCCCGGCAGGGGGGTAATCATAAACCCGCCCGTTTCCGTCTGCCACCAGGTATCCACAATCGGGCATCGGTTTCGGCCGACCTTTTCGTAGTACCACATCCAGGCCTCCGGATTGATCGGTTCGCCCACCGTTCCGAGGATGCGAAGCGTGTCGAGTTTATACTTCATCACCCACTCCTCGCCCAGCCGCATCAGGGCACGGATGGCCGTCGGGGCCGTATAAAATACCGTCACCCCGAATTTGTCGCAGATCTGCCAGAATCGGCCGGCGTCCGGATACGTCGGAACACCCTCAAACATCAGACTGGTCGCCCCGTTGGCAAGCGGACCGTACACAATATAGCTGTGACCGGTCACCCAGCCGATGTCGGCGGTACACCAGTAAATATCATCCTCGTGGATATTGAAGACAAGTTTGTGGGTCAGCGAGGTATGCAGCAGGTACCCGGCGGTGGTATGAACCACGCCCTTGGGCTTGCCGGTTGATCCCGAGGTGTACAAAATAAACAGCGGATCCTCGGCGTTCATCGGCTCGGCCGGACAATCCGCACTGGCACCGGTCATGTCCTCATGATACCATGTATCCCGACCGTCTTTCATCTCACAGGGTTCGCCGTTGACCTTTACCACCACAACGCTTTCAATCGTCGGGCACTGCTGGAGCGCCTCGTCGGCGATGGATTTCAGGTGAATGTGCTTGCCGGCACGCATCGAAACATTTGCCGTGATCAGCATCTTGCAGTCCGAATCGTTTACGCGGCCTTTGATCGCGTCGGCGCTGAAGCCCCCGAAGATGATCGAGTGAATCGCCCCGATCCGCGTGCAGGCCAGCATGACAATCGCCAGTTCCGGAACCATCGGCATGTAGATCGCCACACGGTCCCCCTTTTGAATGCCTTTGGATTTCATGACATTCGCGAATTTGCAAACCTCCGCGTGGAGTTGCTTATAAGTAAATTTCTCAACCGATTCCTCGGCTTCGCCCTGCCACAGGATCGCCGTCTTGTTTTCAATCGGAGTGCCGAGATGCCGGTCCAGGCAGTTATACGATACATTGAGCTGCCCGTCAGCAAACCAGGTATGCTCGATTGTACGGCCGGGTGTGTCCCAGGTGTATTCGAGCGTCTTGCTCGGCTCCTTAAACCAGGTCAGGGTTTTGGCTTGCTCAAGCCAGAATGCGTCCGGATCATTGATGGATTGCTCCCACATCTTTTGATATTGGTCCATGCTGCTGATCCAGGCGTTGGATTGAATGGCCGCGGGCGGGGGAAAGGTTCTTGCTTCCGTCATGAATGATTGCATTCCTTTTTTCGAATCTGGCATTACACCGCTCCCTTTCCAAACAGGTTTGATTGATAAGTTCCCCCGCACACCGTGAGCGGGGGTATTTTGTAGGGATAAAGTACGAAAATCCCGTCAAAATGCAATAAAAAAAACGAGGTTTTGTGAAAGACGATGCTTAAATGAGAAAAAAAGTGCGCACTTTTGGTGCATTAATATATTAAAATAAATATCGATCCCGTTTATCTACAGATTAGATAAACAAAAACACGCTCACCCGGGCAAGGATCAATAGTGGTGGACATTTAGATATGCCCTTTACTGAAGGACAGAAACGGCCGCTTGTGTGATGGCCTCTGAATGAACCTGTGTCGCTACGGCCTGTTGCGCGGTCAACTGATTGGCCGTCAAAGAAGTCACCGCGGTGGCCATGTCGGTATCTTCTATTCTGGATACAGAATTTAAAATATTTTCAGCTTTATTCAGCAGCGTCTCAGCGTTTTGTTCCAGTGAGTTCATTTGGCTGCCCAGCCCGGTCCGATAACTCGTGATCTGCTCAAGAAATTTGTCCAGCATCGATTGTGATTGCTCAAAGTCGGAAATGTCAATCGAGTCCGCGGGAATGGCGCTGGTTTGAATGGCCGCGGCTTGCTCTCCGTCAGCCATAATAGAAATCGTTTGATTGTCCCGATGCAGGCGAATTCCGTTATAGTTCGTCATCTGTCCGATTTGTGCGTTTTGAGCGGCCAATTCATCAAATTCCCGCTGAATCAACCCTTTCTGCTCAGGAGAATAGAGATCGTTGCCTGCCTGGGCGGCCAGTTCTTTCATCCGGATCAGGTTCTTAGAGACAGTATCTAAGCTCCCCTCGGCCGTCTGAAGCATGGACACCCCGTCGCGAATATTACGAAGCCCCTGGTGGATCGAAGCCGTATCCGCCCGGAGAAGATTTGAGATCGCAAGTTCCGCGGCCCCGTCAGCAGAGCTGTTTAATCGCTTTCCGGAAGCGAGCTTCTCAAAACTCTTATAATGTCCCTTCAGGACTTCATTTAACCCGGCACTCTGTACCAAACCAATTTGAGTGATCGATGTACTCATGGCTCAAAACCCCCAAAACATGTGTATCTATAGTAAAGGTATTATATAATAAATAGAATGCAAATATAAAGAAATTATTAAGTATTGGTTAATATTTAATCATAAACGTTTAATATGAAACGATATGAAATATATTATAGGACTACCCTTAAATATTTTTCCTGGTTTTCAAAAAAAGCGGTTCTGGTTGCCGCTTTACGACGCGGCTTGACTTTGAGCCGCCAAACTGGTAATTTCTTGAAAACCAGAACCGTTACGTATCTTGATTCAAGGAGATGTAGGTGAGGATTCTTTCCGGAATACAGCCGACGGGAAAACTGCATATCGGCAATTATTTTGGTGCGATGCGACAGAACCTGGCTCTGCAAAAGGAGCATGAGGGTTTTTATTTTATCGCCGATTATCATGCGCTGACCTCAAATCCGGACCCGAAGGACTTAAAACAGCGGTCCCTCGAAGTGGCGATGGACTATCTGGCCCTTGGGCTGGACCCCCAAAAAACGGTCTTTTGGCGTCAGTCGGATGTCCCGGCGGTCACAGAACTTACGTGGATTCTTTCCTGTGTCACTCCGATGGGTCTGCTTCAGCGATGCACCAGTTACAAAGACAAGGTTGCCCAGGGACTCAGCCCGAATCACGGCTTGTTTGCCTACCCCGTTCTACAGGCCGCCGATATCCTCATTTTTGACAGCCATCTCGTGCCCGTAGGCGCCGATCAAAAACAGCACATCGAGGTCACCCGCGATATCGCCCTCAAATTCAACAATACCTACGGCGAAACCTTCGTCATTCCGGAGGATCATATTCTTGAATCCGTTGCCGTCGTGCCGGGAGTGGACGGCCGAAAAATGTCCAAAAGTTACAACAATACCATCGAGATTTTTGAGCCCGAAAACAGCGTCAAAAAGAAGGTCATGAGTATTGTCACCGATTCAACCCCCGTGGAGGCCCCCAAAAACCCCGATACCTGCAATGTATTTGCTCTTCTCCGTCTGGTGGCCCCGGAAGACGAACTGAAAGAATGGGAGGAGAAGTACAAAAACGGCGGAGTCGGCTATGGTACGATCAAGAAAAGAGTGGTAGAATTGTTGCATGAGTATTTTCGCCCTTACCGGGACAAACGCCGGCAGCTCGAAGAAAATCCGGATGAAGTGGAAAAAATTCTGCTCCGCGGCGCTGCCCGAGCCGATGCGGTGGCCCAGCAAACCCTGCAGCGGGCTCGCAATGCCGTCGGGCTGAGGACAAGGACATGAAAGAAGATCAAAAGTTAGTCACGGTGGCCGAATTTGACAACAGCGCCGAGGCCAGTCTGGCCAAAGCTGCCCTCGAGGATGCAGGAATCGAGTCGGTTATCCTTGGCGAGCCGATCGGCAGTGGGCTGTACCCGGTCTTTGATACCTATGTCAAAGTCCAGGTCTTTGAGCCGGATGCCGAGCGGGCCAGGCAGATCCTCGAGCAGATAAGCCCCCCCTCGGACAGCGAGCAGGAAGGAAACCAGTGAGCGAATACCGCGTCAGTCTCGACATCTTTGCCGGCCCTCTGGACCTGCTTTTGTATCTGGTTCGAAAGGACGAGCTGGATATTTACGACATTCCGATTGCACGGATTACCGACCAATACCTCAAATACATCGAGATCCTCAAACAGTTTGATATTGAACTGGCCGGCGATTTCCTCGTCATGGCCGCCACGCTGATGGAAATTAAGTCCGCCATGCTTCTGCCCAAAGCGGAAACCCGGCAGGAGGCCGAGGAGGACCCCGACGATCCGCGGGCCAACCTGATCCGTCAGCTTCTCGAATACAAACGCTTTAAGGATGCCGCCAATTCCCTCCACGAAGCGGCCGAGGAAAGAAATCTTCGCTACACCCGGCCGGATTCCATTCTCTCCGGCATCCGTCGCGATGAAGAGCCCGAAGTGGATCTCGATCAGGTCAGCGTATGGACCCTCCTCGAGGCCTTTGATCACATCCTCAAGGCCACCGGGCAGGTCAGTGGATATGACCATATTCGCGATGACACGCCCATTGATCTCTATCAGATTGAGATTCTCCATCGTCTCCAGACCGAGGGCCCCATGACGCTCCAGAGGGTCTTTGAGGGCCGTGACAACCGGCTGGTGATGATCGGGCTGTTTCTGGCCATGCTCGAGCTGATTCGCGACCGGCTGGTCTGGGTCGAGCAGCCCGACGGACGCGGACCGATTTATCTCAAATCCCAGACCGACCTGCCCGCCGAGCAGGCCGTCCGCACGGCTATTTATTCAAACCGGCAGCAGGATGAGGAATCCTCCCCGCCGGCCGAAGGCGATACGCCGCAAAGCCCGGAGACGATTGCCCAAATACGGCCCCGGGACGAAAACGAACAGGATTCCCCTGATCTGACGGAAGCGGAAAACCGCACGCAGTCCCCGCCGAGTCCCCCCATCCCCATCCGCGAAATCCCGGCAAAATCACCTCTTCAAACGGCTCCGCAAGGCCCGGCAAAAGAGGAAATCAGCAATAATTCTCAATAGTTGCCTGCGCCGCAGTACCCCCGAGAAATTCCTGTTTGACAGGCAGGGCCGACTCCTCTACAATTCAATAAAGTAATTTTCAATTGAGATGAGGCGTTGGAAGTGAAAGGATAGCTCATGGCCGGAAACGTGGTGGAATTGACGGATGCCGAATTTGATGCGACCATAAACGGGGACAAACCGGTTCTTGTGGATTTTTGGGCGCCCTGGTGCGGTCCGTGTAAAATGATCGGACCGGTCATCGAGGAAATCGCCGAACAGTACGCCGAAAAGGCCGCCATCTGCAAACTGAATACCGATGAGCATCGCCAGGCGGCCATGGAATACGGAATCAGCGCGATTCCGACAATCATGCTGTTCAAAAACGGACAAATCGAGAAGAAATGGGTCGGCCTGACAAGCAAAAAAGACCTGACCGAAGCCATCGATGAATTGCTGTAGAATTCAACGCCACAGGGCCTCCGTTTAGGTTATTTCAGGAAGAAGAATGGCACGAAAGGGGATTATACTGGCAGGGGGCAGCGGGACCCGCCTCTATCCGATTACGCAGGCCGTCAGCAAACAACTGTTGCCGGTCTACGATAAGCCCATGATCTATTATCCCCTGGCCACCCTTATGCTGGCCGGGATCCGCGAAATCCTGATCATTTCCACGCCGCATGATCTGCCCCTCTTCGAGCGAATGCTCGGCGATGGGAGCCAGTGGGGACTGCGTTTGGTCTATGCCCCCCAGCCGCGGCCGGAAGGACTGGCTCAGGCCTTTTTGATCGGCCGGGACTTTCTGGCCGGCGGACCGGGTTGCCTCATCTTGGGCGACAATATTTTCTATGGACACGGGCTTCCCCAGGCCCTCCGTCAGGCCGGTGAGCAGACTGAAGGCGCCACTATATTCGGCTACTGGGTCAGCGATCCCGAGCGCTACGGCGTCATCGAGTTTGACAGCCGGGGCAGTGTGCTGAGCATCGAAGAAAAACCCCAAACCCCCAAATCTCATTATGCCGCCGTCGGCCTGTATTTCTACGACCCGCAGATTACCGAGATCGCCGCCATGATTCGACCCTCCGCACGCGGCGAGCTTGAAATCACCGATGTCAACAAAATGTACCTTCAGCAAAACCGCCTCCGCGTCCAGCTTCTCGGACGCGGCGTGGCCTGGCTCGATACCGGCACGATGGATTCCATGATTCAGGCCTCACAGTTTGTCCAGACCGTACAGGATCGGCAGGGACTGATGATCTCCTGCCCTGAGGAAATCGCCTACCGGCAGGGATGGATCGATGCCGAGCAGGTCCTCCGCCTGGCCGAGATGCTGGATAAAAATCATTACGGCCGCTATTTGCGTCAGCTTATTGAAAGCCCGTCCTGATGGAGATCCTTCAGACAGCCATTTCCGACGTCCTCCTGATCAAGCCGAATGTGTTCGGCGATCAGCGCGGCTGGTTTCTCGAAAACTGGCAGCGAATCCGCTACGAACAGGCCGGGGTGCCTGCCGAATTTGTGCAGGACAACGTCTCGTTTTCACAGCAGGGGGTGCTTCGCGGACTTCACTATCAGCATCCTCGCGGCCAGGGCAAACTTGTGCAGGTGCTGGCCGGAAGGGTGTTCGATGTGGCCGTTGATATTCGCCGGGGTTCCCCGACCCGCGGCCGGCATGTCAGCGCCGAACTGTCCGACGAAAATCATTGCCAGTTGTACATCCCCCCGGGATTTGCCCACGGGTTTTGCGTACTCAGCCCCACGGCCCTGTTTGCCTACAAGTGTACCGAATTCTACCTGCCCGATCAGGAGGCCGGCCTGGCCTGGAACGATCCGGACCTGGCGATTGAATGGCCGATTGAGAATCCCTCTTTGTCGGACAAAGATCGTCGATATGGCCCTCTTAAAGAGATCCCGGCCGAAAAACTGCCTGTTTATCCGGGAGAAAACAGGTGAAAGGCCTCGGCACAATCGGCATCCTCGGAGCAAACGGTATGCTCGGCACGGACCTGGCGGCCTGCTGCCGCGCCAGTCAGATGGATGTCCTCGGGGCGGATTTGCCCCAGGTGGATATTACCCGCCCGGACCAGTTACGGCAAATCGTCTCGGCCAGTTCGTTCATCATCAATTGCGCTGCCTATACCAACGTAGATCGAGCCGAAACCGAAGAAGACCTGGCCACACGAATCAATGGTCATGCGGTCGGCACGCTCGGAAAACTGGCTGCCGAGGCCGGGATTCCCGTGATCCATATCAGTACCGATTTTGTCTTTGATGGAAAGCTGGACCGCCCCTATATCGAAACGGACCGGCCGCATCCCATCAATGCCTACGGCCGCAGCAAACTTGAAGGCGAAAGACAACTGGCCGACAGCGGATGCCGATATTGTATCATTCGCATCCAATGGACCTATGGCCGGGCGGGGATCAATTTTGTCCGAAAAATTCTCGAGGCCGCCCGGGTCCGACCCGCCCTGCGGGTGGTCGAGGATCAGGTCGGCTCGCCCACCGCCACGGTCGAAGTCGCCGGCGCCCTCTGCAGAATCCTTCAGCGGGACGTTTTTCCCGAAGGCATTTACCATCTGGCGGCCGAGGGTTTCGCTTCCCGCTTCGAGATGGCCCGCTTTCTTTGCCAAACAAAAGGAATCGACGTCCCGATTGAACCCTGCAAAACCGCCGATTTCCCCGCTCCCGCCCAAAGGCCGCTCAACAGTCGATTTTCCTGCGAAAAAATTCTGTCCATCCTCGGTCAAAAAATGCGCCCCTGGCAGGACCCCCTAAGAGACTATCTGGAGATGCTATGAGAACAATTCTGGTCACCGGCGGCGCCGGTTTCATCGGAAGCAATTTTGTCAGAATGGTCCTTGTGGAACACCCGGATGTGCGGGTGGTCAATCTTGACAAACTGACGTATGCCGGCAATCTCGAAAACCTGGCCGGATATAAAGAACACGCCAATCATGTCTTTGTAAAGGGAGATATTTGCGACGGTAAACTCGTGGCCGAACTGATCGAAACACACCGGATCGATGCGATCATCAATTTTGCCGCCGAAAGCCACGTGGACCGCTCCCTCGTCGACCCCGGCATTTTCATCGAAACCAATGTCAACGGCACGCTGACCCTGCTGAAAGCCGCCCTCGATAAAAAACTGGAACGCTTTGTCCAGATTTCAACCGACGAAGTCTACGGATCTCTTGGGCCGCAGGGAAAATTCACCGAGTCCACTCCGCTCAGTCCCAATTCCCCCTATTCGGCCAGCAAGGCCTCCGCCGACATGCTGGTCAGCGCCTTTGGTCATAGCTGGGGATTGCGCTATAACATAACCCGCTGTTCCAACAATTACGGCCCCTATCAGTTTCCGGAGAAAATGATCCCCCTGATGATCAACAATGCCCTCCATGACAAGTCCCTGCCGGTATACGGGGACGGCCTGCATGTACGGGACTGGCTGTATGTCTATGATCATTGCACCGCTGTCTGGAAGGTCCTCACCGAGGCCCGGCCGGGCGCCATATACAACATCGGCGGAAACAATGAAAAGCCCAACCTCGAAGTCGTCCGCCTGATTCTTCAATATCTCAAAAAACCCGAATCCCTCATCGGATATGTCAAGGATCGGCCCGGCCATGACCGCCGATACGCGATTGATTCGGCCCAAATCATGACCGAACTCAAATGGAAACCGTCAGTCACCTTTGAAACCGGACTGGCCAAAACAATTCAATGGTATCTGGATCATCCGGACTGGCTCGAACACATTGTTTCCGGGCAGTATCAGGAATATTATAAAACGATGTACTCCAACCGGTAAGTCCGTTTTTCGCACTTGACCTTGTATCTCCGGTATGCTATGGTACCGGCTTTTGCATAGACTCTGGAGAGAATTCATGACTAAGACAACGGATTTGTCAGCGTTCAGGCGTGTTTTGGACTACGTATGGCCGCAATGGCCGCGGGTCGTTGCGCTGATATTCTGGTCCTTTATGATCGCGTTTATGATCTCCGTCAGTTTTGCTACCGTGATCCCCCTCTTAAAAGTTATGATGAGTGAAGAAGGCCTTCACGGCTGGGTCGATCGCAAGATTTGCAACTGGCGGTATGGGATGGATTTTTACGTACCCGACCGCGCCGATCTGCTGGCCGACCCCAACGATCCCGTGGCCTTTTACCTGCTTGTTAACCGCGTCAGCGAAGGGTCCTGGGCCGCCGAAAACGGGATTATGCCGCAGGACCGGATCATCGGGGCCGCCCAATTTCTGGCCGAGGACGGAAAACGTGTCTTCTCAGGAAAACTGCTCGAAGTATTGGCCGCCATTCCGTCAGAAGACGAATTATCCCTCCAGGTTGTTCCCGCCCATGACAGACGCTCCGTGCGGCTCACTTCCAACGCCGCTCCCGCCAAGCCCTTTTATGCCGACTGGGCACAATGGCCGGTTAGCTTTGTTCCCCGCCAGGAAACCGGCGAGACAAAAATGAAGGCCATTACCCTGATTATTTTGGGCATGGTGGTGATTACAATCCTTCGCTGTCTGGCCCGTTTTTACCAGCACTATCTGGCCGAAAAAATTGTCCTCGTCTCCAATACCCATCTGCGGGAAGAGGTCTTTCGCCATGCCATGCACATGCCGGTCGGCTTTTTCTCCTCCCGCGGAACCAGCGATACAACCAGCCGGATCTTTAACGATGTCGGCCAGAGCTGCCGGGGCATCAAGGTTCTCTTCGGCAAGGCCCTCCGGGAGCCGATCACCGCCGTGTTCTCCATCACATTTGCCATGCTGATCAGTTGGCAGTTGACCTGCATTTTTCTGACGGCCGCCCCGGTGGTCCTCGGCTTGTTTGTCATCCTCGGACGCAAGATCAAAAAAGCCACCAAAAAATCGCTGGTCATGTCAGCCCGCCTGCTCGGCCGGATCCAGGACGCTATGAACGCCCTGCGGGTGGTCAAGGTCTATAACCGCCAGGATCACGAAATTGCCCTCTACCATCAGGTCAATCGATCCCTGCTCAAACAATTGCTGCGCGTGGCCAAAGTAGAGGCCGCCACCAATCCGCTTATGGATGTCATGGGCATGTTTGCCGGCTCGGCGGCGCTGCTCGTTGGCGCTGCCTGGGTGATCAATCAGTACCAGGGAATGCAGCCCAGTTCCTTTTTTGCCCTGCTGATTTTCCTCGGCACGGCCGCCGAATCCATCCGCAAAGTCAGCGATGTCTGGAATGAGGTCCAGCGGGCCAATGCCGCCGCCGAGCGAGTCTTTGATGTCATTGATCAGCCGAGGGAGCCGGAAGAGCCCGATGCCGTTGCCCTCGAGCCGCTGCGAAACAACATTACATTTCGGGAGATCACTTTTACCTATCCCGACGCCCAGTCGCCGGCGCTTCAGCACCTCAACCTCTCTGTTCAGGCCGGTCAGACGGTGGCTGTCGTCGGCCCCAACGGCTCCGGCAAGTCCACCCTCGTCAACCTGATTCCGCGGTTTTACGACCCCGACAGCGGGCAGATTTTCATTGACGGACAGGACATTCACAAGGCCACACTGGCCAGTCTCCGCGACCAGATCAGCATGGTCACACAGAACATCGTGACCTTCCATGATACCATCGCCAATAACATCGCCTATGGAAAACCCGGGGCCTCCCTGGACGAAATCGTCGAAGCGGCCCGCAGGGCATTTGCCCACGAGTTTATCGAGCCCCTTCCGGAGGGCTACCAGACTTCCATCGGCGAGCACAGCAGTGGTTTTTCCGGCGGCCAGCTTCAGCGGATTGTCATTGCCCGGGCGATTCTCAAAAATCCCGCCATCCTGATATTTGACGAGGCCATGAGCCAGATCGATGCCGACAGCGAGGCCAAGATTCACGCCGCCCTCGAAAAACTGATGAAGGGACGAACCTGCTTTTTAATTGCCCACCGATTCAGCACCGTTATCTCGGCCGACCGAATCGTGGTCATGGACGGCGGGAGGATTATCGATGAAGGCCGTCACGACGAACTGATCGGCCGGTGTCAGACCTACAAAAAGCTGTATGAAACCCAGTTGATTGTGCCCGGCAAGGAACAATAAACGGCCGTTCGTGGAAGACAAGAACCTTACAATCTGCCTGGTCAATTACAAAACGCCGGAACTGACGCGTCTGTGCCTGCGGAGCATCCGGAAATACACCCGCCTGCCGTATGAGATGCTGGTCATTGATAACCATTCGCAGGACGCCTCGCTGGACTATCTCCGTTCGCTGTCCTGGATTCGACTGGAGGAAAGGAAGGACCCGGCCAATGACAGCACTGGCGGATTTGCCCATGCGGCCGCCCTCGATCTGGGCCTGTCGATGTGCCGCACCGAGTTTTTCATGGCCCTCCATTCCGATACAATCGTCCATCGGGACGGCTGGCTCAGCGAACTGCTGGCCTATTTTGGCTCCGATCAGCGCACCGCCTGTGTCGGCGGCGGAAAGTGCGAACCGCAGACCCCCTGGCGCGCAGGGCTGAAAAAAATGGTGGACATGAAAACCTTCAGGCGAAAAATCCTGCGCACCCCGGACCCGCTCGGAATGTATCGGTATTACAACCGAACCGTCTGCAGCATCTACCGGACGGACGTTCTGAAAAAGGAAAATCTGTCGTTTCTGATGGATCGCGAAAAAGGACTGACCGTCGGAAAAAAACTGTATTTTGAACTGGTCGACCGCGGCTACCGGACCGTCGAACTGCCTGATCGGGTTATGGTCCGCTATCTCTGGCAC
>JAHDQI010000037.1 GCA_018433925.1 Phycisphaerae bacterium
CTCGGTTTTCATACGATGATATAGTCGCGATCGTGGTTTGAAAATCTGATATCAGAACCGGTTATCAAAACAAACATTCAAATTCAAATTGAGGAAAGGCGGAGGACACAAAAATGAATGCGAGAAAAGTTGTCGTATTGGCAGGAATTTTACTCGTATCCGGTTTGTCGATGGCCGACTGGCTGTGGTGGACGAATGACACCGGCAATCAGCAGTGGACAGACACGGGGAACTGGACGGCATATCCGACCCTCTCAGATGATGTGGTGATCGGCATGGATTACGGAGCAGGCCCTGTTCTGGGGGCTGGCCAAACAGGATACGGGCATTGGATTCATCTTACGGAAACAACGCCCGCCGGCTCCCTGTTAACCATAGACGGCGGCACTCTCCACTGCAATGACCATCTCCTGGTCGGGGAAAACTGGGGCTCTGACCAGAAAGGCAGTCTCCTCGTAAATGCAGGGACAGTGAATACCACATTACTGATGGTCGGAGGCGGTACCAACGGAAGCAACGGAACCGGATATGTCCAACTCGAAGATGGTGTCATTAATATCTCCTGGATGCTGGCTATCGGCGGCGGCTATGACGGTATTACCGGCGGCGGTGCAGGCCATGTTCAGTTAAACGGCGGTATTCTCCACGCCGTCGGCGGCGGCGGACTGGTCATGTCAGATCATGGCTCCCTTGACATTACCGGCGGTACGCTTGTCCTTTCGGGAGAAATTGCTGATCTGACCGCGTTCGGAAATGTAACGGCCTACGACGGTAACGGCAGTTTTGTCTACGATTTTGACGGAACCCATACGACTATTACGGCCATCCCCGAACCGGCCACTCTGTTTCTTATAGGACTGGGTATCCTTGGACTCAGGAAAATGAGGACATAAACGATCGGATTGTCAACTGCATGGAACGACTTGACGATAAAGTAACGATTTGTTTAGAGACAGGAGTATGCGATGAAAACAGCAATTTGCTTGTCCTTTCTGGCCGGGTTTTGCCTGTGCAGTTCAGCGACCGCCGCAGTGGGCTGGGAAGAGACTTTTGATCCGATCATGCCGACCTGGACGGAGACGAGTGCTTTTTGGACTGATCATGCAGGGGCTACGGCTGTTCTGACGGAAAATGATCCGTTGTTGACGTATGGACTTACTGAATCCGAAACGATCACGCTGGATGTCGGAAGGTACAGTGAACTGGTAGTTCGATCTACAGCGATTGAAAGCGGGGTCCTGTACTCGGTTCAAATCCAGGAGGTCGGAGGCCAGGAGGCCTATGCTGATGCAGTCAGCTACGAAGCAGAACCGGGTACACAGGTTGTCAATCTCAGCCGCCTGATGGGCTGGTCCGGTCAGAAGTCATTTCAAATTAATGTCTGGATCGAGGGCGACAACGGGTCGGTTACTTTTGATCTGTTTCAACTTCGGGAACCGGCCAATACCGCCTGGGTCGAAGATTTTGATCCAATCAAAAACACATGGCTGGAAGATACGTGTACCTGGACCGATTCTCCGGAACCCGGGGCCGTATTGACGGAAAATAATCCTGAGGCATGGTACGGAGTTGCCCGGTCCGAACTGCTGGTTGTTGATGTCAATGACTATTGCATGTTGTACGTCAAAACATCCGCCGTTGAATCGGGATGCCTGTATACAATTCAGATCCATGAGGAAGGCCCCGATCCCGAATATGCCGAAGTCATCAGTTATGTAGGTGTGCCTTCCGAGCATATCGTCGATATCAGTGACCTGATGGATTGGTCAGAAGTCCGAAGATTTCGGATCAATATCTGGCTGGACGGGGAAGGGAGAAGCACTACCTTTGAGCGAATCGAACTGAGGAACAAAACAGAACAGACAAAACCCAACCCGGTGTTCTGGGAAGACGACTTTCATCCCATCAAGCCCACCTGGTTTGAAATGGGGGCCCTCTGGGATGATTTTCCCGGTCCGGGAGCCACCCTGGTGGAAGACAACCCGGGGATGACCTATGGGAAGGTCGAGTCCGAATCTCTCCTGGTGGATCTGGATGTCTATCCGGCATTGACGATTTCAGTAATCGATATTGAAGCCGGGGCCTGGCTGGATGTAGGAATTCAGGAACAAGGCGGCGCCTGGATGTATAAAGATGTCACCCCTACGATCATTGAACCCACCCGCGTCACCGTTAATATTGCCGAGTCAATGGGGTGGTCCGGGTATCATACCTTTCGCGTTGTTCTGTGGATCAACGGCAACAATAAATATGCCGCCCTGGATTTAGTACGTCTGGGGATGCATTGCGGAAGAAGCGTGCTGGCAGGAGATTACAATGAAGATTGTTCCGTCGATCTGCTGGATCTGAAGGTTCTGGGTCTGCATTGGCTGGACACCTATGGAATCTCTGATTTGGAAGAAGTCTCTGAGCATTGGCTGGAAGAGACATTCTGAACAATAACTTTGCGGCCGGAGAATCGAAGCGGCGGTTCTTCGGCCGCATACGAATTAATCCGAAGCCAGGTAGGAAACAAAAAATGAATAAAAAAGGATTTACTTTAATTGAACTACTGGTGGTTATTGCCATTATCGCCATGCTCCTGGGGATTCTGCTGCCGGCCCTGCGGAAAGTGAAGGAGTCGGCCAAGGCCCTTGTCTGCAAGGCCAATCTGAACCAACTGGGGCTGGCCTGGCATGCCTATACGGTTGACAGCAACGGGCCCATGGTCTCGGCGTTAACTTACAGAAGTGATGATGATCCGATCCGGCTGGTCTATTCCCGCTATGCCTGGGTATGGGCTCCGACCGATGAGGAGACCAATCTGACAATCCAGGGGTTTCAAAAAGCCACGTTCGGACAGCGAATACGCGGAATTCAAAACGGAACCTTATTTCCCTATGCTTCCGATGTGGATGTCTATCATTGCCCCAGCGATCAAAGCGGGCATTTTCGAAGCTACTCGATTGCGGATTGCATGAATGGAGAACAGCATTTTGCATCGGGTTCCTACAAAAAACCATGGGACAGTCTTACCCGCCTGACGCAAGTCAGGAATCCATCTGAAAAAATTGTATTTACAGAGGAAAAGGATCCCCGGGATTATAATATGGATTCCTGGATGGTCGATGCGACCCGCGGAAAACTCGAAGGGGATCCCATCCCGGTCTGGCATTTGGGCAGCGGCTGTTTCGCCTTTGCAGACGGCCATGCCGAACAGAAAAAATGGTCTCCGGAAACGACTGTTTTTTACAAAGACCGGACCGGTTTTGCCACCTATACGCCGATGACGGAAGGCGGAATTGAGGATACTGAATGGGTAGCCAAAGGATGGGCCGCCAGACACCGAAAATAACACGATGGCGGAAATTCATCCATGACCTTACATCCAATCGATATTACAATTATCGGGATTTATCTTGTCGTTACAGTGGCGGCGGGAATCTGGGTATCCAAAAGGGCCTCGAAAAACGTGGATTCCTATTTTCTGGCGGGGCATAACGTTCCCTGGTATGTCCTGGGTATCTCCAATTCCTCGAGCATGTTCGATATTACGGGGACGATGTGGCTGGTGTATCTGTTGTTTGCCTACGGCGTCAAAAGCGTTTGGATTCCCTGGATCTGGCCGACCTTTAACCAGATATTCGCCATGGTATACCTGTCCATCTGGCTGCGCCGAAGCGGCGTTCTGACCGGAGCGGAATGGATCACTACTCGCTTTGGAAATTCTTTGGGCAGCCGGCTGTCGCACATGAGCGTGGTCTTTTTTGCCCTGGTTTCGGTTATTGGCTTTATCGGATATGATTTTCAGGGGATCGGCAAGTTCGCATCCGTTTTCCTGCCGTGGGATTGGTCCCCGAATACCTATGCAATCCTCCTGATGGCAATCACGACTGTGTATGTACTGTTGGGAGGAATGTACAGCGTGGTCATAACGGATGTCCTGAAATATGCCATCATGGCTGTGGTTTCCTTCATCGTCGGCTTGATCGCAATGAGCCGGACAACAGCCTCGCAGATCCGGGACTCTGTTCCGGAGGGCTGGCATCACTTTGGCTTCGGGTTAAGTCACCGTCTCAACTGGTCCGGGCTGATTGAGAATCTCAATGCCAAAATGGAAGCGGACGAGTTCGGTCTTTTCGGCATCTTTTTTATGATGATTCTTTTTAAGGGGATCCTGGCCTCGATGGCCGGACCGGCTCCCAATTATGACATGCAGCGTGTCCTGTCGACAAAAAATCCGAAAGAAGCCGCTTTAATGAGCTGGTTTGTATCCATTTCACAGTTTATTCCCCGCTATATGCTCATTACCGGGATTACCGTGCTGGCGCTGGTTTATTTTTCCCCCCAGATCATCGCCATGGGAACCCAGGCCGACTTTGAGCAGATTCTCCCCTACATCATTACTAATTTTCTGCCGATCGGCGTGGTCGGCCTCATCCTGGCGGGTCTGCTGGCGGCCTTTATGAGCACCTTTGATTCCACCGTCAACGCAGGAACGGCCTACATTGTTGTCGATATTTATAAAAAATATATCCATCCAAATGCCCCGGAGAAACGCTACGTCTATGCCGGATATCTGTGTACCTTTGCCGTAGTGATTGTTGGAATGGCCTTTGGATTGATGGCCAGATCCATCGGTTCGGTAACCCTGTGGCTGGTAGCCGGTTTATACGGCGGGTACCTCGCGCCAAATGTACTCAAATGGTACTGGTGGCGGCTGAACGGATTCGGCTACTTTGCAGGCATGATTTCCGGGGTAACGGCAGCGCTTCTGTTTCCGATTCTGTGTTCAAATCTTTCCGCAATCAACAGTTTCCCGGCAATCCTGGCCATCAGTGCCGCGGCTTCCGTTCTTACAAGTCTTTGGACTAAGCCGGAGGATCCGGAAATTCTGAAACAGTTTTACAGAACGGTACGCCCCTGGGGATTCTGGAAGCCGATATCCGAAATGGTAATTCGTGACCATCCTCACTTTATGCCAAACAGGAATTTCCGTCGGGACATGGTCAATATCCTCGTGGGAATTCCCTGGCAGTTGACCCTCTCCCTGATTCCGATCTGCCTGATTATCCGGGAATACACATTGATGTGTGGAGGCATAGTACTGCTTCTGATCACGTCCGTATTTTTAAAATATAACTGGTACAATAAACTTGACGCCGAGTAAAGGAACCCATCGTTTATGAATAAGTCGTTTCCCGCAAAAACAGAAAAGGTGAATCAGTCAATTCCGTCCGGGAGCGGACTTGAGCGGATTCCTGTAAGAAAATCCCCAAAAACCGTCAAACTCCGGCGGTTTGAAGGAAATCCTGTTCTGTCTCCAGATCCGGAACACCCCTGGGAGAATTTTGTAACCACCAATCCAGGTGCCTGGTTTGATCCTAAAGAAGGCCGAGTTACCCTGCTATACCGGGCGGCCGGAAAAGAGCCGGAACATGTGATTCACTTGGGACTGGCTGTCAGTGAAGATGGCTATCACTTTAAACGGTTTAAAGAACCCGTCCTCTCTCCCAGCCGCGACGGCCTGGACGGAGGATGCCTGGAAGATCCGAGAATCGTAAAAATAGGAGATTATTATTACATTACCTATGCATCCAGGGCATTCCCTCCGGGTGAATACTGGCTCCATGACGGCCGCTGCTATCAAAATCCGGACTGCGCAGAGGAGTTCCCGCTGTGTATTAAAAAAAACCATACCACATCCCACCTGCTGATCACGAAGGATTTCAAAACATTTATTCGGGGCGGAATGCTGACCAGCCCCATGCTGGACGACCGGGATGTCATTTTGTTTCCGGAAAAGATTGGCGGAAAATTCTATATGATGCACCGCCCGATGGAATGGTGCGGACCGAAATATGGAACGCAGAACCCTGCCATCTGGATATCCAGCGCCGATGATCTCCTGAATTTCGGAAATCCTGCACTGCTGGCAAAAGCCCAATTTGCGTGGGAACAGAAAATCGGCGGCAATACCCCGCCGATAAAGACAAAATACGGCTGGCTGACTCTTTATCATGCCGTTGGATGTGACCGATATTATCGGCTCGGCGCAATGCTCCTGGCCATAGACAATCCCCGGCAGGTAACCCATCGGACGCGGGAGTGGATCTTCCAGCCGGAAACGGAGTATGAAACAAACGGCTGCTATTCCGGAGGCGGCGTGGTCTTTCCATGCGGAAAGGTGATTGTCGGGGATCGACTTTTGGTCTATTATGGTGCCGCGGATAAATACGTAGGCCTGGCTGAATGCGGAGTGGAAGAGCTGTTGGATTATCTGCTGCAGTGTCCGGTGAAACAGCAGGAGGAAACGAGAGACTGTATATGAACAAAAAACTGTTAATAATAGGTCTTCTGATGGGAGGGGGCATGAATATGCTTTTTGCGGATTCTCCCGATGGCCCGAATAGGACAAAAGAGGTGTACGCACATTTTTTAACCTGGTTCAAGACACGTGAGTTTTCCGGCCGATGGGAAATGTGGAACTCGGATTACAAACAAAGTCCTCATAATCCGGATGTTCTCTTATACAACGGCAGGCGGGATCTGGCGGTGACCAGCCATCCGCTTACAGGCCCTTATGATTCCTCCGATCCGGACATTCTGGAGTACCAATTTTTGTTGATGAAATTAAGCGGAATTGATGGGATCATTGTGGATTGGGACGGCCGACGGATCAATCCTTACCGACATGAGTGCCTGATGACCCTTCTGCCCTATCTCGAACGATACAAAATCAAACTGATGCTGTGTTTTGAAGAATGGTGCGGCTATTGGCCAAAAGGTACTTTTCAGGAGCGCGCCCAGGAAGTCAAAGCGGCCCAGGATGAATTGCTCTGGATGATTCATACCTTCGTAGATCAGCCGTTTTATGGCACAGTGAACGGCAAAAAACCGATATTAGTCTTTCGTAAAATACCCGATCAGTGGTTTACCCCGGCGGAGTGGGGGCAAATCGCCTCGATCCTGACAAAGGACAGTCTTACTCTGATTTTTGACCCCGGGGCCTACCAGGCCTTCGGAAAGATTGTGGGAGGCAAGTATTTTTGGGTTGGTGATTTTGATCCCCAAACCAATTCGGCCGATCTCGATTGGTGTAAACAAATGTATAGTAATTTTTTCCGGGTAAAAAATGAGCGGATAAAAAAGGAACTCGTCTTCGGGGGCGTCTCGCCCGGCTTTGATGATTCTCCGGTCTGGGGATGGGGTACCGGAGCCAGAAAAGCCCCTCGCTATAGGGGACAGCGTTTTGATTTGACCTGGACCCTCTCGGTAGAAAACAAAGCGGATGTAATTCAGGTCATAACCTGGAACGACTGGAACGAAGGCACACAAATTGAACCCTGTGACGCGTTCGGCTATCAATACCTTGAAATGAATAAAAAATATGCTGCCAAATACAAAGGGGAAACAGACACCGTACCGAATGAAGCCCTGAGAATTCCATTTAAAATCTATACTGCCCGAAAGGCGGACTTTTCGGATGGGGATTTGCTGAATACAATCAGTCGATGTCTGCTGGAGGGAAAGTATTCAAAGGCGATCCAATTATCGGAGCCATTATAATCTCATGAAACCGATTTGTGCCATCCTGCTTTGTGTTGTTCTCGTATTTGACAGGGCTGTTTGCCTTGGAGAAATTACCGATCCGCTGGACAATACAGGATATCTGACAGCGGCGCTGAACAGCGAGGTATCCGCGGACGGGACAGCTTATATGACCATTACAGACCCGGGCGATTCTGTTGTCAACTGGCGCCAATCCCATTATGTGAGACTGCGTAATTACAATGACCGCGTCGAAATTGATCCTGTGGCCCCCATCGGAAACGGGCAGTATTCCCTGTATGTTTTATTATTTAACAGTTCCAAACAGTGTCTTGCGGAAATCCAGTGGACGGAGGCCGGCGATATTTGTACGACTCGGATCCTCAGTAGCGTAAGTCGCCTGGCTGCGGATAATCAGGTGCAGAATGTAGAGTATTACTGGATTCGTTTCCGCCTGCACGGCGACATCGGGGAGGGCTTTGAATTTGATGAGATTCGTGTTTGTAACGGGCCGGGTTTATGGCCGACCACCCCCTTAATCCAGTCGGCGCCCAGGGCGGTTCTGGGCCATGTCATGACCGGATTTCGGACTCCGCCGATCAGCGGCACCTGGTCCGGCTGGAATTATTCGAACGCCTATGTCAGTCATAATCCTTATGTGCTGGACACCGAGGGAAGACCTGATATCGCATCCGTCTATTATCCCTCCGTCGGGTATTACGACATGAAGGATCCTAAGCTGATTGAATATCACTGCCAGTGTCTCAAAATGGCTTGTATGGACGGAATGATCTTCGATCTGGGCTTCTATGACATGGATCCGGATACGGTTGCGATGATGAATGCCTATTTGGGAATGTTGTCTGAATACGGCCTCAAGGCCGCCATCTGTTACGAAGACAAGGCGCACTGGATCTGGGACAGCGGAGCAGCAACACGGGCCATGGCCCTGCAGCGGGCCTATGAAGACATGAATAACTGGCTGGCCCTGTTTCTGGCCAGCGGAGCCCAATATGATGTGTCGGATCAAAGACCTCTGTTTCTGCTGTTCAGCTATGAGGATACCCATCCCCAGAAAGGGATTACTTGTCTTTTGCCGGATGAGATCGAAGACTGGCTGGACACCTTTGCCCCATCACAAAAGCCGGTTCTCATGCGGCAGTGGTTTAAGGATCCGGACCATGTCGGGATCTTAAACGGACCCTACGGCTGGCCGATTCTGCACCCGGCCCCTCCCGAAATGGCTCCTTATGTCGGGTATTGCTCGCTGGAGCAGAATCGTGAACAATTGGATTTCATTCGGGAGTTCGGGCAGTATTTGTTCTCAAGCAATCTGGCGAATTTTCACATGCCCGGAGTCTGGCCCGGGTTCGACGATCTTGCGATTTGGGGGTGGGGCGGCGGACCGCGACAGATGCCCCGATACGACGGCCAATTGTATGAGGAAACCTGGCAGTGGGCAATTGAGGATATGTTGCCGGTGGTCCAGGTGGCTACATGGAACGATTGGTTTGAGGGGACGATTATAGAACCCTCCGTAGAGTTCGGAGGGGCCTATCTGGAAATCACCTCGCAGAAGGCCGCAGCATTTAAAGAAATCAACGATTGGACTGTTCCGGATGTCAATGTGCCGGTTTGGATTTATCGGATCCGGGATATCACGGCAGACCCCTGCGTGCTGGAGGAGTTGGAGACCGCGTCTGAATATATTAAGACCGGTCAGTTTGCCCAGGCCCGGACAATCGTCTCCTCTTGGGCGGACTATTTTCAGGTAGATTCTGTACTCTATTGGACCGGCCCGGGTTCTATTCAAACAGCACCTCAAATAGAGACACCTGTTTCCTGCAATTTCGGGATTGTGGAATATGGCAACTCGAGCACGGCCGTTGTGGAGATCAAAAATCAAGGTACGGCAGCGCTTCAATTTATCGGGATCAATCCGGCAGAGATCATAACCGGCCAGGATGATTTTTCCATTGATCCGGCCTTTCCAAGCGAAGATCTGTACGTCAACCAGCAGAGAGAGTTGTCAATTCTATTTTCTCCCCAAAGCACGGGATCCAAATCGGGAATCCTGAAAATCATATCGAATGACCCCGTTTCTCCGGCCGTATATGTTCAAATCGAAGGCCAGTGCGTTTTCAAACAAGGAGATTTCAATCAGGATGGAACAGTAAACTTGGAAGATCTGGTTTGGCTGTCTCTTTGCTGGCTGGATACCTGCGGCCCGGATGAGTTGATTCTTACAGCAGAACACTGGCTCGATTAAATCAAGTTTTGACGTCTGGACCTTATCCGGACTCCCGTTATTACAGCACAAACATCACCCGCCTGAACCATCAGGCGGTTTATTTGTAGAGGAACCCCGAATTGTTAGAGGCCCCCTCAAATTAAAACAAGCCCGAAGTGTTAGCGGGAAGAGAGAAATCGGTTTTTTGACGGCCAAGTCTAATCGGCCTTAAAATGTGCTTCCGGGGCGGTTTTTAACCTCCCCGGAAGCAATATATGAGTGTACTGACTTAGACGCCTCTTCAAGAACCGTTCATACCGCTTTTCCTTAGGGCAGCGGCTCCGTTAATGCCGTCGATTCCAGCCAATCGACAACGAGGATCGAAAGATCCGCAAGGTCAAAAGAACAGTCATCGTTAATGTCACCACTCAAAGGCGTATATCCCGGTACGCCCTTGGCGGCCTCACAAGGATCTGCATACACCTGAATCGTAACGGCATCGGAAGCTTCTAATTCTCCGTCATTGACAGTAAGCATCAGCGTATAGCTTCCGACTTGATCAATCGTCACGGTCGTGGCCTCTGCTGTCGGGCTGTTGATCACGACATTGGGATCCTCGGGTGCTTCTTCCCACAGGACCGTATAGGGACCAGGAACACCGTCATCGGTTATCGTCGGGGCCATCTGCACATCCACGGCACCCTCGGTCAGCCACGTGTAAACCGTATCCCCGGCATCTACATCCGGCGGGAAATTGCTTAACTTCGTTTCAAACGACCAGACATACCCGGTAATTGTATTCGGATCATCTATGCCGGAAGGCACTCCGCCTCCTTTATCAAGGGCCTCATCGATACGCCAGAAGTACTTACCATCTTTGTTCAAGGACGCCGTTGCGGCCCCGGTATCTCCATTGGCAGGAATCTCTTCGCGATAATAAAGCGCAGGGTCACTCGACACATTCTGATCTTCACTCCTATAAACGTAATACTTCAGAACATTCGGATTGGGTATTGTACTATTGGGATCGCCTGGATCTACTGTCAATCCTTTATCCCATCCCAGATTCACCGTAACAGTGTAGGTTCCGGTTGAAATCCCAACTTCAGTTGCGCTATCCTTAGGCATTGGATTCGAGGCACTTCTACCCACATTGCACAGAAAATCAATCGGACTCAGGGCCGTATCCAAAATACGCACTTCATCGAGATATCCTTGATATCGGTTAAAATGTCCTTTATTCACGAGTTCTCGGTAAAGCACCCAACCCCCGCCATGCCACGTGGAGTATATGTCATCATCAGCACCGAGGGCCGTATCCGGACTGCCTGATAAAGTCATATCTACAGAGGCAATAACCTCGGTATCCCCACCATCCGTGATATTGGTTAGATACACCGTAAAGGTTGTTCCATCGCTTACCGCCGCGACATGATACCACTTGCCCGCCTCAATAACATTGGCTGCTGATTGTACACTATGTTTAATGAGGGATACATCGACGAAAAAACTCTCAATCGACCATGCTGCCGTATCCGAATCCGCATCGTGCACACGAAGTGCAAATGAAGAAGCTGACGGGTCTGCAGTACAATACTGATACGCATCACGACACACCAGAGTACCGACTTTACCAGCATTCGACGGATCTTGTGAGCTGTCCGGATTAAACAACGCTTCCACTGTGAATTGAGCCGGTTCAATAAGCTCCGCATCAATGCCAGTTGGGTTGCTTCCGTATACTGAATAAGCGTCAGCGGTTGACTGGGTATTTATACCTGGTTTTGTTCCGTAATTTTTAATACTCAGTTTATTCATCTGGCTCGTTTGGGGTACCATAGAAAAGGGGATATTGCCGCGATGCCAAAACGAACTATTGTTCGGAGTATCCGACCAGGCCTGTAAATGATTTCCATTTCCCGAAACGTCGTCAATGTCCTGAGAATAGCGGTAATCATCATATTCCGTGTAAATCAGCGTATCTGCAGTTCCCTCATCGGCTTTCCAATAAGCCACGGTAGCTGCATATACCGGAAAGCTCGAAACCAACACCAGGAACACCATTGATTTCCATACAAAAAGTCTCATTTTTCTACCTCCGCATTTCATTTTATTTAACTTCGCATGATAACCTGTTCACCGTATCCGTAAAGGGCACACCTCACACACAAACGATTTAAAATAGAATTCTCTACACGATCCGCTTATTTGTCAGGAAGGGAGTTTTTCTTCGAATAGTCATCCCAATCGCATTATTTCGTTTGGAGTTCATAAATATCTCATTCTCTTACATCAACTCTTATTATAGTAATTAGGAACTGCAGAAAAACACCCTTTTGCGTCTAATTTCAACCAAAATGCGACATCGTTCTCTGCCTCTTTCCCCGGATTTATACCGGTCGCCTTATTCACAAGCACTCGCAACCGGGCCTGGTCTGAAACACACTGACCCTGAATCACATCGTCTTCCGTAAACGTGGTCATCAGAATCTCCTTATCGGTATGGCGGTTGTAATCATAAACAATATAAATCGTCCCGTCCGGGGCCTGAATCCCATCCGGATAGGAGACACCGAGCCGCTCATCCAGCATAAGCCCTCTCGACCAGGTTTTCCCCTCATCCTCAGATATATAAGCCATCAAATGGGAACGCCTTGTGCGCTCATGAATTGCGCCATGCTTGACCAGCAACAGCTTTCCTGATTTTAGTGACATTAGAAACAATCGTGCCGTGGCATGTTGGATACGGCTGGGTCTGACGGTTGTCCAGGTTTTGCCTTTGTCCATTGAATAACTCTCCCCGATTCCATACTTCGTTCGAGTCAATAGCCAAAGTCGACCATCCCGATGCTCCACGACATTGTATTCATCAAATTCCCGGTCATCGGCAGGGATACCCACGGCACCGCCAAGTGTAAATGTTTTCCCTTCATCCCCGGAAAGTAAAGGCCTGGAGGGAGCATCCTTATTCCATGAGCCGCTCGGCCACAGCCAGGTTCCATCGGATAAAACCGTTGGTTTATTAAAACAATTGATGTTCGGATAGGCAATCAATCGAGGGGCAGACCATGTGGGATTTTCCTCTCCTGGATTGCTGGTAAAAATGGCCCACAGCGAACTGTCCGGCCCTGTGAGTTTTTTGGGGTACTGATTCCAGATTAGCCAGAGCCGGTTATTGGGATCCAGCCATACCGCCGGCTCAGAAGCACGAAGCAAACCATCATGGTCAGGATCGATGACCAATTTCAGATCCGACCATGTCCGGCCGTCGTCTTCGCTGGTCACTAACATAACATAATTGTCATCCCCTTCGCCTATTCCTCCGCCATACCAGGTTCCCCAAAGACGGCCGTTGGCGGCTCGGGCAATGCTGGGAATCCCCTGGAACATACGAACGCTGTCCGCATATTCCCCCCCCGGATTCCAGTTCAGCTTTGGTACCCTCGATTTGCCCTGAACCACAAAGTCGAGAGCTGAACCTGCCGAAACACAGATATTCAGACAAATCACTGGAATCATTATAATACACAGATTACATTTCATCCTCGGTCTCTCATTCTTTTCGATAGCTCCGAAATCGTTTACGCCAATCTTTCGGTGTTGCGCCAACTTGCGAACGCGCATCAAAATAAGCGTCCAGATTTTCCATCGGAATACCATCGTGCAATCCTCCCGGCGAACTCATCACAAATCCTGTAAAATCGGCGCATTTTGCGGCTACATCAAAAACCATTTTCCGCACTTCACCGGGAGTTCCGAAAGTCAATTTGGCGGTTTCGATACCGCCGATAAAAAGCCCGCCGCGGGATCCAAAATTTTCGAGAATCACCTCAAGCGGTGTGGCAGGATTTTCGTAGAGCATACCGTCAACACCAACGTCCCGAAGTTTGGGAATAAAGGACGTCATATTACCATCCGCAACAAAGATGATCTTTTTTCCGAGATCCTTGGCCTGGCCCCAAATCTCAGGATAATGGGGGAAAATAAACTCATCATACCAAGACGGCCTAAAAACCGGACCGGCATGATTGGCCAGATCATCATGAACAAAAACAAAAGGGGAATCCGAAGCCCTCGCCATTTCATTGACAATCGCTTTCGACTTTTGAACACAAGGAAGCAGGAATTGGTCGTGAAACCGCTGGGGTTGGCTCATGGCCGAAAGCATAAAGATCTCCCAGCCCAATACTTCCACCGCCCACATAAAAAGGGTTGTGTAAAGCATCGGATAATACAGACCAATATCCCCCAGGGCGGCCTGCCGCAAACGAATGTCTTCTGCGTCGCAAGAGTGAGGCACGGGGACAATCAAATCTTCATATTTCAAGGAATCGACATCTAATTCCCAAACATCTTCGACGGTTTTACAAGCATAGGTATGCCGAAAAGCGGTGTCGTAAACCCCCAGAGCCGCAAAACTGTATGGCTTGCGGGGATGACGCCTGCATCGTCCTGAAGGAGTTGGAAAAGAGGCATTTTCGTTCTTCAACGGAACCCGCAGGATCAAATCCAGGCCCAGCGCCTCATAGGCCCGAAGATACGCTTGATGCGTATCCATAAAAACATCCGTCCCGCTTACCCATTCAATGAGTTGTCGATGATTCAGGGTTTCCTTAGAAGGAATTTTCTCGGTCCGGGCCCCTTTGGCTCTATATAAAACATCTTGTTTCATTCTTATACATAGCTATACGAAAAAATACTCATTGGAGAATTATTTAAATGATCTCATCGTTCTCCGTTACTTATTTGAGTCTGGTTTTTTATTGACCAGAATCCCCAGTTTCCCTCTCTTCGAAACAAGAGTTCCTTCCAAGATATCCTGTTCTGTAAATCTGGCCAAAAGAATTTCTTTTTCCTTGGTACGCGAATAATCATAGGTAATATATATGGTCCCATCCGAATCCTGTTGTCCATCGGGATAAGAAACCCATTTTCTTTCATCCAACAGCAATCCCCCCGTCCATGTTTGACCGTCATCTTTTGATAAAAAAGCCATCATGTGACTACGGCCGGTCCTTTCATACAAAGGGCCGTTTTTCACAAGAAGAAGATTTCCCGAGTGAAGACGCCGAATAAAAAATCTTGAAGACGGGTGCTTAACTGGTGAAGGGCGAAGGTCGCTCCATGAACAACCTTTATCCGTTGAAAAACTCTCCCCGATACCATAATTGGTCCGTACCCACATCCAAAGGGAGCCATCCTTTCTTTCCACAATCATATGTTCGTCAAATTCACGCTCCTGCGGCGGAATGTTCACGGAACCGACAAAGGAAATGGTTTGTCCTTGATTCAGCAAGGCGAATATTTTTGCACTCTGATCGGTGGTTCGCCAAGTGGAAACGGGCAACAGCCATCGGCCGTCTGAAAGTACCGTCGGCTTACACATCATGATCCCGTCGGTCAGTCTTCTGGGAGAAGTCCATCGGGGTTTGGACTCATCGGGATTTTCCGTTACCATTGCCCATACGCCAGAGACGGAACAAAAACGAGCCCGGTCATCCTGCTGCGCCCAGAACAGCCATAGGCGCTCATCGGGATCAACCCAGAGTTCCGGATCAAACGTACGGACCGGACCTTCTCCATCCGGATCTACGACAAATAACTCCTTCCACGTTGCGCCATCGTCTTCACTGCCGGCCACAACGACATAATTATTGGAGTCTTCAGCCGGCGTTTTCCCCGCATACCAGGTCACCCATAGCCGTCCAGGGGCCGTAACCGCCAGGCTTGGAATCCCCTCGAACTGCCGTGAATCAGGCGAGGGATAATGATCCTGCATCGATTGGATGATTGTGGGCGGACTCAGAAAGTCCCCATACCCTTGAGCCCCGACAAGCAAGCAGGCAAACAAGACGGAATATACTACAATCTTTTTCATTAAAATGTCTCCAAATGCATCGATTTTCTATCCGGAAGTAAATGGACCCTGATACCGAATATCCATACGAATTTAGTAGGCAACTTGACCTCTTCAGAAAATACACACAGTCGCGATTATGACTGATTTTTCTGCCGATGTATTATTGATCTTTGAAAAAATAGAATTCCTCGTTTTCTCGTCACCCCCGCGCGGGCGGAGCTCCGGATACGTCGTAACACCCGGAATCCCACCCTCGCGGAAATGACAAATTGCTTTGTTATTTTTTCAATAATCGATAGATATTTCCGTTTCAGGAGATCGTCTGAATCTCAAAAATAAAAAACGATTTACCACCAGAACCACATTCCTGCTCCGCTTGTGTAACAATGTTCCAAACTGTCAAAGTGTTTCCAGTTAACATGTCCGTCCGCGTACGCAGTATTCCCTCCGTCCGGTTTTATGCCTGAATTGGCCCCCTCCCGAATAATTTCACGGGATTTATGATTTGAATTGTCAGATAAAGTTCCTCCGCTGAGAGTCGTAATGCCGCCGGGGATATCAAAAAACTTCCATTTACTTGAACTAATATTTACATCCATAATCATGGAGGCCGAACTGGCGGAGGGAAGTTTTGACAGTTTGCTGATCCATTGGGCTTTTGCACCATTAGCCAGTCTGTCCGGGAGGACAGAATTTCCGGCCGCATCGTATTTATCGAATGTGTATATTTCCGGCAGGACTCGATGTAAGTTTTTTTGCTCGTCGGTTGTCAGTGATCCTTCATCGCGCAGGGGCACCGGATTCGTGTAGGGTCCTCCCGTCGATGCAAGCCAACCATACTGCCACCAGCGTGCATCATCTGCTTTTTTCATCTTATTGGCCGGGCAGAAAAATGTTTTATTGTCGTCAAAACCGGCATATTGACTCATCTGATTCGTACTCCAGAAAGTCACGGTCCAAAGATAAAACCCGGATCCGGACTGGGATCGGGGCACCTCTGAATCATGGTCATTTGCATAGAGAAGGGTGCCCAGGGCCTGCTGGCGAAGATTATTGGCGCACATGACCCTGTGCGCATACATCTTGGCGCGGCTAAGAGACGGCATGATAATCGCCAGCAGCAATGCGATAATGGCAATGACCACCAATAATTCAATTAACGTAAATGCCTTTTTCGCCTTCATTTTCTTTTTCCCTTATCCTTATTACTCAATTTGAATTCGATACTATCATTACTATCCCATCCCGCAAACGACGATTCGTCCCGTACACAACTCACCCTATTATTTATTCTGCTCCGTGTGCATCGTCGTGTCCCCGCAATTTGGTCCAGGGTCGACGACGATGCACCGAAGCATAATTAATTTATAAAACGCATTCAATTACTGTTCACTCTTTATTCTACCGCATAGTTGGTCATAAGCCACGTTCCAGTGAGTTCGGCCAAATCCTCCAAATCAACCTCACAATCCCTGTTTATATCTCCCGGCAACCATTCAAAACCCGGTTGTGCTGCCGCATAAGAACAAGAATCGGCAAAGACGGTTACCTGTACAGTATCGGTGACCGTATACTCGCCATCGTACACCTCGAGCTGAAGCACATAAATCCCGGTTTCTTTCAGCTCAGCAACAGCATTCTTAACCGCCGGATTAATAAAGCCAGAGGGATTCGAGTCATTTGCATCCGTAACAATCGTCCAATTATAGGTTAGCGGAGCCACCAATCCATCATCGGTTACTGTAGGACTCATTGTCACCTGACGCGGCGGATCAGTCCACCAAGTCTGACTATCTTCACCTGCATCCACTTCCGGCGTGAGATTAAAGGTATTAAACGTAAAGAAGGGGCCCATTACATCCTCAAGCCCATTCTTGTAGGTAGTAATCTGCCAGTAATATTGCTCACTCACGTCGATATCGACCAACACTGACTCAACCGATTGATTGGCCACAATCTTAGACATGAGAAGCAGATTCGGCTCTGTTCCAAAATAAACATCGCATGTCACAATATCGCCGGGCACGTTCGGTTCCGGAAGCGTCCACTGGAGCAGATCCAGCGTTGCTGATACGGTGCTGCCGTCAGCCGGGATTGGATTAAATAGGTGATATCCCCTTACTTCTGTAATGTCTTGAACCGAATCGTACACCACATCAATCCATCCATCACCGCCATACGCGATGATTTTGCCGGCGGCTTTCAGATCGTCTATCTGTGTACGAGCATCCCAGTGAAGAATCAGTTTGCCTGGTCCTGCAAGATCAATCACCCCGTGCCCGGAGCTGTAATCAAGAATCACAAGTCCTGCGGAAGAGGTATTAGTTATCTCAACCGTACCCCCCTTCAGTTCAAAATACGTGCCGGTTTGTAATTTGAAATATGAACTGATATTAATCTTGCCGCCGCTGACGATCCAATGCGACGGAGCTTCCGTATATTCGCTAAGTCTGAGAGTATACGTGTTGATTTCTCCGCCGGTCATCACAACATTACTGCTGGCGGTTGCGTAACTTCGCGCATCCATAAAGTTCCCCGTTACATTAATCGTACCACCGGACATAATGATCTCTGATTTAGCCCCAGCTCCTGCAACTAAACCCGGGGTATTAAGCTCGCCACCTTCCATAATAAGAGTGCCATGGGCATTCGCCCCGCTTACTCCAATCATTGCATCTGTTGGAAAAGTAGCCGTACCGCCGGTAATGCATAGAACACCTTCACAGGCCCAAGCACCACTTGTTTGACCCAAACGAAGTCTTCTGACATTTAGTGTACCCCCGTTGAGTTCAAAATAACCCTTGTTCCTGCCGGGAGTCCCATAATTGGCACCCACTCTAAAATAGTCTGCAGAAGACGTGGGTATCAGAACACTGCCATCATTCACGATCCATTCCATTGTGCCCATTCCACCCAGCTGGATGCCCTGACCCATATACACGGTCCCGCCATCCATAATGATTAATCCATTGGCATCCGTGTCCGAACCCCTGAAATACATACCGTTCAACGTACCACCGGTCATATAGAGATAAGCATCACCGTCCTGTGCAAAATCCAAAATGTTACCGACGGTTATGGTCCCGTCGCTGATTTCCACATGCCCAACAGCTACCTCCGGACTCGAACTACCAGGCAAGGTCCAATCGATATCTACACCCAAGGTGCCGCCGGAAATTTGCATGGCTTGTGTCCCTGCACCTGCACCCGGACCAAAGAGAGCATCACACACCGCAGTTACTGTTCCGTCAATCACGGGACCCTGGGAAACAGAGGCATCTAACCACACTTCATCGTCTGCCGTCGGGACCTGATCAGTTGACCAGTTCTCCTCTGTACTCCACAAATCGTCCACGCCGCCTCCGTCCCAGGTAATTTCGGCGGCGATGGATGGATTGGCCAACAGGCCTACTGCCATGACAATAATCCAAACTACCCATTGTTTAACATAATCATTCATTTTAAATCCTCCGAGTTCATGTAAAATCGTAACTAATTAATGTTTTACGCAACCATCCATAGATCGTATTTTCTGAAAAACACACCTCACACACTGATTATCTGAAGAAAAGCCCCTCTCTTGTTCCGGTTGTTTATCGGAAATGGGATGTCTTTGTGAGCACTCATTTCCACCACATTTTCACGCCTGTAGTTCATATATTTTATCGCTTAAATCAACTTTCATTATAGCAATAACGCATTTCAAAAAAACACCTTATTGCGTTTATTTACAACCATAATGCGACATCGCCACGTAGAACTGCTCCTCTTTAGAAGGGCTGTTTTATAGGTGATCGAAGGTTTATTTTTATCATGCAATTAGGAAACTGAATCTTTGAGTACTCTTTCATCTCAAATCTCTACTATTTAACGATATCAAGCCATGCTTATGATATATCCGGCCGGAAAAGCTTGCTCATTATCGAACAGGAATCTTATAAAGTGTTATGCTAACTGGTTTTATTGTGATCTGCCCAATCCTATCCGTCGGCTGAAGTCGCTGAATCTCAATAGCCGGAGGCAATTCAGGATCGTTGTAGGCCTTGGGATTTTCATGGGTGATAAGCCAGCCCTCCGCTTTTCCGCTTGGAGAGACTGATTTCAGGTCCAGATTGACTTGATAGATATCATGGGTCGCATTTACAAAACCAACCGTCAGGAATTTCCGGTCTTCAGTCAGAGCGGCCGAAACATCCAGTTTTTCACTCCAGCCGCTTACCTGCACAGGGATCGTGCCGAACTCTTTACGATAGAGCATCAGCGGATAACCGGTGGCGTCAAATGCGGCGGCGGTTTTCGTCGTCTTGATGCAGCCGATGACATTGACTGTCTGGGCGTAGTTCGCCATATAGCAGATATCTGTATTGCGGAAGTATTCGTGCAGGCCCGCTGCGATGCCGAGGGCATCTTTCATGAAAAAACGTGTTCCTATCTCTCCAAAAACATCCGGGCCATACCAGTAATTCCATTCATCCATGACAATGCGGATATCTCTGCCTTTCAGCGAATCGATTGTCTGGCGATAATTCCGATGGGCCCGGCATTTTTCTTTGATTCGTTCGGGGATCTGACGGACATGGTCTGTAAGATCAGGCAGATCCTTCCGACAATAGAAATGTTCACTGATCAAATCCATATGGCCAGCGCAATGGCGAAGCATTTGTTCAGACCAGTTTTTAGTAATTTCTCCGACAGCAATGGTTTGGATCGATGGATCCACTTTTCGCATCATGCTATCCACCCAGTTATGCTTGAGAACATAATGGCTGATGTCCATATACCCTAATTGCCACCGCCCGAACATCTCGTTTCCTACGCACCACCATTTGACCCCAAACGGCTCCGGGTGTCCGTTTTGGGCACGCCACTTCCCGTTTGCTGTCTTCGCTGTTCCATTGCAGTATTCCACTTCAGCCGCAGCAGAATAGGCATCGCCAAAACCGGTGTTCACTGTAATCATGGGTTCTGTGTCGAGAAGTCGGCAGAATTCGATAAATTCGTGAAGTCCCATGTCATTCGTTTCAATGCCTGTCCAGGCAGGATTGGTCCGGGTCGGCCGTTTATCTTGATCCCCGAGCCCGTCCCGCCAGTCATACCCGCTTACAAAATTGCCCCCCGGCCATCGGTACACGGGGCTATCCAGTTGCCTGAGAAGTTCCAGCGTATCTTTACGAAATCCTTTTACATGGTCTGCTGGCATCAGCGAAACAGCACCGACAGTAAAGGATCCTTGGCCGCTGCCGGATATTTCCAGACGGGCATTGTCTGCATTGTCTTCGGCCGTAAATTTCAGCGGATACGTTTTGAATGCCCCAGAGAGCTTTTTAATCGTTATACTCTGCCGCCCCTGCTGATCGTCAGACCAAACCAGAGAAATCTGTATCGGTCCGGACTTGCTGCCTCGAAGAACAATGCGGCCGGTGTATTCTTTGCCTTTGAGCAGCGCCAATTCCTCTTGATAAATACCGGTTTTTTCGCCCCTTGGCGTAATCAAGGGACAATGTTCACCGGAAAGCGGATGGTCTGTTGTCATAGTAACCGAATCTTTGGGACCGATGACTTTCCACGGTGAGTCAGTCAAAACTATTGCCTGGTTCTTGGTTGTTTTCCAGATATCCCCTTTAGCAGGTACAGCATAATAAAATTTGCGGTCATCGAGCATTTCGGCCCAGATACCTCCGTAAATACACTGTCCAAGATGCTCAATGAACTGTCCGTAAATGTACTTGGAGATGGGCTCCATGGTTTGGCCCGGATCAATTTGTACCTCTGCTGAAACGGTTTTAGCCTCGGGCTGTTCCGCTTTTAGAGGAATTGAAAAAGACGAAAAAAAACTCATGATTAAGACGGACACGAAAAGTTGATTTGTATTCATCAGGCAGCCTTTCTATTTCCCAAAATGACAATTCGAACGTTTTCCTGCTTAGAATTCGTTTTGTTAACGGCAAAGATCAAAAAGACTGATAAGAGCGATATACGACATGATTAATGCGAACAGAAAAGACAGCGACAACCCAATATTTAATACAATGCCCGCTCGGTGTCTGCCCATTTCTTTCCTGTTTATAAGAACAATGATCCCGCCCACAACCAACGGCAATACAAATACCTGGGATACCTGCGTGACAATTTGTGCCACAATCGGATTGACCCCCAAGACAGGTACAATAAGTCCCATCAGGCATGCCAACGCCGTCAAAGAGCGAAACAATACTGAACGGGTGACCATTTTCCCTTTCCTGTAATCAGACACCAAAAGAGGGGCTACCATCATAATAGGAAGTGCGGACGAAAGACCGGCACTTAAGATGCCTGTCAAAAATATTGTCGTCGCAAATTTTCCGGCAATGGGCCTTAAGCTGTTGGCCATATCCAAAACATTTTCGATGGTTCTTCCTTCAGCATGCAGGGCACCGGCAGCACAGAGCATCACGGAACCACTTACGACAAACATCATAAAAGCCGACATAAAGGAATCTCGCTGCTGTTCTTTTAAATGTTCTTTGCCCCAGCCCTTCCCTTTCAGCAGCAGCGGCCTGACTACAAAGGTAGGAGCGGCCATGGTTGTGCCTACAAACGCCGCCATCATTAAATAGACTCCTTCCACCTTCGGCACCGAGGGAATCAATCCGCTGGCAATCTCTTTCACCGGGGGCAGCACGATACACATAGATACCACAAAGCTAAACGCCAATATTGTTACAAAGAAAACAAGGATCTTTTCAAAAAAAGAATACGTACCTACCCATAACACTATATATAATCCAATTAAAAGTATCACTGCCGTTATCAGGATAGGTACATATCCCCCGGGAGCCAGAGAGGGGACCACGACCCGAAACGTTTCATAGACGGCCGATGAAGTTAATCCAATCAGTCCCGAAAGACAACACCACTGCCCCAGAACTACACCGACCATAACCAAAATGGTAAAGAACCTGCCGCCTTTGAATTTCATTTTAAAACTGTGTATGGCTGTATCGCCGGTTACCAAAGCATACCGTCCATAGGCCTCCAGCAACACCCATGAAAAAAAACAACTTAAAATCAAAACCCATAAAAGCTGCGAACCAAATTGAGCTCCGGCCTTGCTCATAGAGGTTACGCTGCCGGTGCCGATCGTGTAACCAACACAAATTAAACCGGGACCGATCAAAAGAAGCCATAGCCACAGTTGCTTTAGCCCTACAACAAGTTTTGAACTGCTGTTATCGACCATTTGCATCCTTCAGAAAAGAGTTGTCATTGAGCCTGTAAAGGAGCATTTTTATCTTATCACTCTGCCTGATGCAGAGCCATTCATTAACGTAAGCACTTCTTCGTATTTATTATAGTTGTAATCACCCGCGATCGAATGAGCCAGACAGGAAGCGGCCACCGCAAAAGACACCGCATTCTCACAGGAGCACAAATCCGGATGATTCAGAGCAAAAATCAATCCTGCCGCAAAGGAATCACCGCCCCCTACCCGATCGACAATATGGGTTATTTGATAAGGAGAATAAGTACCGTTCTCAAGAGGAGCGTAATAAAATGTATGGGAAGGACAATCAAAAAGCATCGCTCCCCATTTATTATGGCCGGCAGAAATACTTTCACGAAATGTCGTGGCCATCTTTGTAATTCCGGGAAACATGTTTAACAACTTGACACAGACATCCTGATATTGTTCCACATCCAGTTTTCCTTGATGGACATTGGTATTTTTTGCCTGAATTCCAAGAACCGCCTGAACATCTTCTTCATTGGCGATCAAAACATCCACATACGGCAGGATTTGAGACATGATTTTTTTGGCTAACTCATTTGTACTTAAAGTCCGATCCCATTGCCACAACCGGCTTCGATAATTCAAATCGCAGGAAATGGTAAGATTATGTTTTTTGGCTTGCCGAACAGCCGAAACAGCCGTCTTCGCGCTGCACGCTGACAAAGCCGGGGTAATCCCTGTGATATGAAACCATGCGGCTCCATCAAATATTTTTTTCCAATTATATTCTTCCTCCTGCGTTATAGATAGGGAAGAGTAGTCTCGATCATAAATCACCCGACCGGGTCTTTGATTGACTCCCGTTTCGGTATAATATACCCCCATTCTGCCTTTATGGGTAAACAAAATATCGGAAACATCCACCCCTATCATTTTCAGTTGAGCGACACATGCCTCCGCAATATCATTGCACGGAAGAGCTGTAACAAACGAAGCGTCTCCCCCCAGGTAGGCGATGGAAGCCGCCACATTTGCTTCAGCACCTCCAAATGTCATTTTCACGGAGCCGGGCAAGGCCTGCCTGAACCGGTATAAACCATCCGGTATAACACGAACCATGATTTCACCAAAAGTTACTATTTTCTTCATGACATCCTTTCTGCTTCTTTGTATTGATTCAGTATAGCAAAAGTATAGGTTCTAATCACATTCAGGGGCAGTACATGTCAGCCAGTTTTCCACCAATACAACCAAATCTCCGATATTCACTCGACAGTCTCCGGTCATATCCCCCGGAGGAATCGGATCACACGTAGGAGCGGTACAAGTCAGCCAGTTTGCCGCCAGCACCACCATGTCTTCGATATTCACGCGGCAGTCTTCTGTCGTATCGCCTGGAGAAATCGGATGAAGTGCATCGCCGCAAATACCTAAAAACACGGTCGAGCCATATTCATACGCACCCATATCTACCGATGTGTTGGCAATCCGGTTGTTGCCGTCCAGATCCGCCATCAGAGTGTCCGCAATCGCCGTATTCAATCCACTGTCAATACAGGGAGAAGGGGCCGTCAACCGATAATTATCATCCTCCGTACCGGCAATATTATCCGCACCATCTGGGTCTGTAAAGTTGGGGTTTAAATTGATATTCCCTTCACCCGACCAGCCGCCGTATACATCGCTATACTCAACCCAAAAAACACCTGTGCCATAGTAGTTTATTTCACTGCCGTCGTTCCACAAGATGGAATTGTTAATGGATATTATCGTGCTACTCGAAGTCCCTATAGATAACGCTTTGCCGGCAATCGTTGCGGCATTACCCGCAAATGTACAGTTAATCACATTGCTGATGTTACCGTCAAACCGAATCACACCCCCTTTATCTGATTGATTGCTGTTGAAGACACAGCTTAGGATATCGGTTATTCCGGGTTCCGTGGCAACGATAGCACCACCATACCCAACGCTTGACTGTCCAAGTATCGTCTGATTCCCAATGAAGTAACTGTTGGATATTACAACTGAATCTGACCCATAGTTCGAAATAGCACCACCATATACAGTGTCAACGGCTGCCGTATCGCCGCCGTTTTCAATGAAAATACAATCATCGATTTCGACATCACCGCTATATTGTAACCGGATAGCACCGCCGCTGCGGCTGATGTTGCCTTCAAACCGGCAACCTTGTATCTTAGAAGATGATTTTCCTGCGTAAATAGCACCGCCATAAGTAGTAGCACTGTTTCCTATGAACTTGCAGTTTTGAAGGGTCGGTGAGCCAGTCGTCCAGACAATAAGACCACCTCCTGCATTGTGCGGTGAAGCCGATTTGGCATTGCCTCCGGAAATGGCAAACCCATCCAGAATCGTCGTCTCATCCGTATCATCCCCGATAATAACATGACGAGAATTCTCATCATTATTGGTAAAATTGGGTCCGTCGTCGCCGGCTAAATCACCGGAAAGAAGCGTCACATTGTTCTCATAATCTCTTTGGGAAAGAGAGGTTTCCGACCCCGCAAAGCCGCCGTAAACAGCAACGCCGTTCTTCAGCTCAAACGCCTCATAACAGGCAAGATCAGCATTCACATCCTGCGTGGGTTTATAGGTTCCCTCGGCAACCCAGATTTGATCACCGTATTCAGCTCTGGCCAGGGCATCCTGCAAATCACAAAAAGCATTGGTCCAACTGGAACCGTCATCTTGACCCGTTGCGTCCGCATCTACATATATCACATCATTATAACCGCCGAAATTCAAACTGTACAATTGCCCTTTGTGGATAGTAATACGTAGCTTAATGGGTCGATTGGGAAGATCCTTTATACTCCAATCGTTCCATCGTAGCGGATAATTGACAGAGTCACCTGCAAATTCTGCACCGGAACTGCCTGAATAATTCGACAGGCCATTTCCATATTCATCCAGCACCTCTACGAGAATATAGCCATTCGGATCTGTTTTGGCATTGATATTTAATGTCTGAGCTGCAGACAAAACCTTGGTTGTCAGCGTTCCGGTATCGGTTGAATTACCCAGCCGGACCCAGCCGTCTTTGCGGTATTTTATCAGGCCCGGCGTTACTAACAAATCCTTGGTTGCATCGACGATATTGTCCCATGACGAGCCGTACCAATCCCAAATCTCCGAAGCGGGAAGTCCTTTTTCCTCGTCGCCAAACATACCATCGAATCGATTTAGAAAATACTCTTCCGTTATGTAAGAACGGTCGACTCGACCGTAAGCCGAAGTAAACATAAAATGCGGGCCGTCCATTCCGGCAATCGGTTCAATATATTCACTGCCGGTATCCAGTCTCATTCGGATAGTATAAAAAGCAAAACCGAAATTCCAACTGCCGAATTCACCGCTATCAAAAAATGGTTGTTGATCAAACCGGTTCCATTGAATACCATCTCGGCTGTAAGCCAGATCCACACGGGTTATCTGGGTAACCTGATTATACATTCGGACATAGCTTAGCTCCAGGGCATCTTCTTCTTCATTAAAAACATGAACGGCATAATGCTGAAGGCCGGGGGTTTCCTGTTCATCAGGCATATCAAAATACGTAGGGGTCCAGTTTACGCCATCCTGAGTACTCCAGGTAACCATCATTCGGCTTGCAGGAAGATTGTCATAATAGACTCTGAAAGGATCGTTTCGGGGAATGGTTCGAGCCTGGTAAAATCGAAGCGTGTTGCCGTCCATGCTCAGGTGTTCGGGGCCATAATTGTCATTGGAGTCCTGCCACTCACCGATTTCGTTGTCATCGAACTCCCATTTACCTTTGACAATGGGCTCCGGCGTTAATATCAGATATTCGCCATTGGGTCTTTCCCAGACGGCAATCCGACTCCAGTTGGGCAGGGTTATATCACCCAATATCATCGGTTGGGATTCGGACTCATATACGGAAACCTGCCCCAGATTAACAGGTCCATCTTCTTCCGGGTCATAGTAGTCATAGCTCGGAGTACCTGAAAACTGATACTGTACTTTGGCTTTATCAAATGTGATAACGTTGTAACTGTAATCGCGATTCTCCGGCTCTGACACAATACTCCAGTTCTCGTAATCATCGCTGACCACCCAGTATTCAACTACATCCACCCAGTTTCCACTGGAATCTTGTCCATTTCTGCCATGCAACTTTACATACATCTTTCCATCCTGGCCGATCCAGAAATCTCTCACCCAATTGATATAACGATAATAATCGGGATTTGATTCCCAGGGCGCTATGGGAATGGCCTGCCCCTCCTCAACCTCTCTGGTCAGTCCGCTTTGAGAAGCGATATACCAGTCGTCTACGAACAGGATTTTTTTTCCTGCAACGTCAATCGGCTCGCTGGGAGCCTGTGGAGCAGTAATTGTTTGCTTGCGAATGCCGCGAATCATTGTACCCGTGTCCTGAGAGCCCCCCCCCACCTCTTGTATTAATACTTCATAATCACCATCCGGCCAATTGCTAATATCAATATTTTCTTCCTGTAGTCCTCCTTGTGAAGCATAGACTGTCACTTGTATTGGGGAAGCCGGAGACGTACCGGTGATATGGTCGCGAAATGTCAACTCAACATCAATGTCATTAACCCCCCAATATTGGAAAGCCAATATTGCAGTATTGTCGTTCAAATAAGCCGATCGAACGGATTCGACCTCAAAACGTTTACCCGTAATTTGTGTTATATCCTGTTCCGGATCATACACTACTACGACTTGCCCATCACCGCCGTAGGCGACTATTTTGCCATCGGCCGTCAAATCATCTATCTGTGTACGAGCATCCCAATGGAGAAGCAATTTACCGGTCCCTGAAATATCAAGCACACCATGCCCGGAAGTGTAATCCAGCATCACTAACCCCACAGAACTGGTATTAGTTATCTCAACCGCACCACCCTTCAGTTCAAAATACGTACCGGTCTGTAATTTAAAATACGAACTGACATTAATCTTGCCGTCTGTAACAACCCAATTCGACGGGGCTTCCGTATATTCGCTAAGTCTGAGAGTGAATGTGTTGATTTCTCCGCCGCTCATTTCAACATAACTGCTGGCAGTGTCGCAACTTCGCGCATCCATAAAGTTCCCCGAGACATTTATCGTACCGCCGGACATCTGAATCGTCGAATGAGCACCCGCACCTGCAACCAACCCTGCAGTATTGAAAGTGCCGCTTTCCATGATAAGAGTACCATAGGCCCCCGCTCCGGTTACTCCAATCATCGCATCCGTGGGAAAAGTAATTGTACCGCCAGTCATGCGCATAACACCGTCGCAGAGGTAACTGCCGGTTGTCTGGCCCAAGCGAAGTTTTCTGATATTATGAGTACCGCCATTGACTTCAAAATAGCCCTTGTTCTCAGCGGTCGTCCCATAATTGGCACCCACCCGAAAATAGTCTGCAGAACTCGTGGGTATCTGGATACTGCCGTCATTTACGATCCAGGACATCGTGCCCATGCCGCCAAGCTGGATGCCTTGTCCCATATACACTGTCCCGCCATCCATGATGATTAAGCCGTTGTCATCCGTATCCGAACCTTTAAAATACATGCCGTTAATCGTGCCACCGGTCATGTGGAGATAGGCGTCACCATCCTGTGCAAAAGCAAAAAGGTTACCAACCGTTATGGTTCCGTCACTGATTTCCAAAGATGCTTCATCTACACCCGTATCGCCAGGCATGGTCCAATCGGCAGTTATACCCAATGTACCGCCAGAAACTTGCATTGTCTGGCCCGACCCGGGACCAACAATAGTATTACAAACCGCAGTTACCGTTTCGTCAATTATTGGGCCTTGAGAGATGGAGCCATCCAGCTCAACGTCATCTGCCACCACCGGAGCTAGATCTGTTGACCAGTTCTCAGGCGTACTCCACAAATCACCTGTACCGCCGCCATCCCACGTAACAGTTGCGGCGACCACCGGATTGACCAGCATCCCAATCGCCATAACAAAAATCCATATTGCTACTTGCCTAACATAATCATACCTCATTTTAAGCCCCCCGCATGTTAAGATTAAAATAAACTTTTTGAATATTCTAACCAAAACTAATGATTTCATTATGTTTGTTTATTCCTTATTTTGTCAATTTTCATTAAACACATATCTAATCACATTCAGGGACAGTACAAGCCAACCAGTTTTCCGCTAACACAGCCAAATCTCTGATATTCACTTTGCAGTCTTCCGTCAGATCGCCGGGGGGAATCGGATCACACGCAGGGGCGGTACAAACCAGCCAGTTGGCCGCCAGCACCACCATGTCTTCAAGAGTTACCCGGCAGTCTTCCGTCAGATCGCCCGGAGGAATCGGATGAAGCGCATCGCCGCAAACACCCAAAAACGGGGTCGAACCATATTCATAAGCCCCCATGTCGACTGTTGTATTCGAAATTCGATTGTTGCCGTCAATATCCGCCAGAAGATTGGCCGGGACAACCGCATTATTTCCGCTGTCAATACAAGCAGACGGAATCGTCAGCCGATAATCATCATCTTCCGTACCGGCAACATGATCCGCACCCTCCGGGTCTATAAAGTTGGGAAGTAAACTGACATTTCCTTCGCCCGGCCAGCCGCCGTATACATTGCTGTACTCAACCGAGAAAAGATCTGAATTGTAGCTTATTTCACTGTTGCCGTCCCATAATATGGAGTTTCTGACGGATACTACCGCAGTGCCGCTTGAAGTTCCCGATATCCCTTTTCCGCTAATCATTGCGGCATTTCCCGCAAAGGTACAATTGATAATATCACTGCTTTGAGTATCAGAAAATTGATTGGCGCCAAGTTGGATGGCGCCGCCTCTGCCTGCCTTATTGCCGTTAAATACACAGTTTCTGATATGGGCAGTTGTTCCGGGCTCCATCATAATAGCACCGCCATAACCCACATTCGTCAGACTCAGCGTTGTTTGATTGCCGATAAAGTAACTGTTGGATATCACAGGCGAGTCTGCATCCCAGTTCGAAACGGCGCCGCCGTATCGTGTTTCAATTGTTTCCGTGCTGCCGCCATTTTCAATGAAAATACAATCATCAATTTCGACATCACCGCTGTATTGTAAGCGGATAGCACCGCCGCTGCGGCTGATATTTTTCTCAAACCGGCAACTCTGTATCTTCATCGACGATTTTCCTGCATATATTGCCCCGCCATAAGTAGTTGCGCTGTTTCCTGTGAAAGTGCAATTGCGAAGGGTCGGAGAACCAGTCGTCCAGACAATTAGACCACCTCCTGCATTATGCGGTGACGCCGCATCCCCGGCACGGCCTCCGGTAATAGTAAACCCATCCAGAATCGTTGCCGCATCCGTATCATCCCCAATAATGATATGACGGGAATTCTCATCATTATTAGTAAAATTAGGTCCGTCATCGCCGGCTAAGTCACCGGAAAGAATCGTTTCGTGATTTTTATAATCTCTCTGGGAAAGAGCGGTCTCCGACCCCGCAAAGCCGCCGTAAACAGCAACGCCGTTCTTCAGCTCAAACGCCTCATAGCAGGCAAGATCAGCATTCACATCCTGCGTAGGTTTATAGACCCCCTCAGCAACCCAGATTTGGTCGCCGTATTCAGCGCTGGCCAGGGCATTCTGGAGATCGCAAAAGGCATCGGCCCAACCGGAGCCGTCATTTTGACCCGTCGCATCCGCATCTACATATATCACATTGTTATAACCGCCAAAATTCAAGCTATATAATTGGCCTTTGTAGATTGTAATACGAAGTTTTACGGGTTGATTGGGAAGATCCGTTATGCTCCGGTCGTTCCAGCGCAGCGGGGAATTGACCGAGTCGCCCGCAAATAATGCACCGGAATCCCCCGAATACTCAGGCAGATCAGTTCCATACTGGTCCAGTACCTCAACCAAAATATAGCCATTCGGATCCGTCTTGGCATTAATATTTAATTTGGAACCGGCAGACAAAATCTTGGTTGTCATCATTCCGGTATCGGTTGCCTGGCCCAGCCGGACCCAGCCGTCTTTGCGATATTTAATCAATGCCGGAGTGATCACCATATTTTTGGTTGCATCAACGATGTGATCCCATGACGAGCCGTACCAGTCCCAAATCTCAGAATCGGGAATTCCGCCCTCCCCGGCAAGCCGACCCTCGAATCGATTCAAATAATAGTCTGTGGTTATATAAGAGCGGTCTTTTCTGTCATAAGCCGTAAGAAACATAAAGTGCAGCACATTGATTCCAAAGATCGGCTCAAAATATTCCCTGCCGTTGTCCAGTCTGGTTCGACTCTCTGGAAAATAAGAGTAACCAAAATTCCAACTGCCAAATTCGCCGTTCTCTAAAAATGGCTGTTGACTAAATCGGTTCCACAAAATACCGTCTCGGCTGTAAGCTAAATCAGCAGAGAGCTTCTGATCTGCCTGATCATACATTCGGACATAGCTCAATTCCAGGGCATGTTCTTCTTCATCAAAAACAAAAACTCCGTAATGCTGAAGTGCAAACGTTTCACATTCATCAGGAACTTCAAAATACGCAGGGCTCCAGGTCACGCCGTCCTGACTACTCCAGGCAACCAGGATTCTGCTTGCGAGAATGTTATCATAATAGACTCTAAGAGGGTCATTTCGGGGAATATTACGAGTCTGATAAAATCGAAGCGTATTGCCGTCCCTGCTCAAGTGTTCCGGACCATAATTATCATTTGCATCCTGCCATTGACCGATTTCGTTGTCCTCAAATTCCCCTTTAACCCGGACAATGGGTTCGGGCGTTAAGATCAGGTATTCACCATTAGGTCTTTCCCATACGGCAATCCGACACCAGTAAGGTATGGTGATATCCCCCAACACCAGGCCGGGCTTGACCTTGTACACAGAAACCTGACTCAAATTAACAGGGCCATCCTCTTCCGGATCATAGTAGCGATAGCTCGGAGTCCCTAAAAACAGATTCTTCACTTTGGTTTTATCAAATGTGATCATGTCATAACCGTAATCACGATCCTCCGGCTCCGCCGCAACATCCCAGTTTTCGTAATCGTCGCTAACGACCCAGTACTTCAATTCATCCTGGGCGGCTCCATTGGACATTCCATTCCTGCCATATAACTCTACATACATCTTTTGGTCCTTGCCGATCCGGAAATCAGTTACCCAGGTATGATAACGAAAATAATCAGGATCGGTCTTCCAGGGCTCAATAGGAATGGTCCGGCACGGCTCAACCTCTCGGTTCAGCCCGCTTTGAGAAGCGATGTACCAGTCATCCACAAAAAGCATTTTTCGGCCTGCCACATCAATCGGTTCAGTTGGATCTGGCGGAGCAACAATTGTTTGCTTGCGAATGCCTCGAATGAGCAGACCCGTGTCTTGACCGTCCTCTCTAACTTCCCGTATCCGCACTTCATAATCACCGTCAGGCCAATTGGTAATATCGATATTTTCCTCCTGCAATCCCTGGGAAGCATAAACCGTCACTTGCATCGGAGATACCGGAGAGGTACCAGTTACAGGGTCGCGAAATGTTAATTCAACTCGGATATCGTCATCATCGAAGCATTGAAAAGCCAGCATTGCAGTATTCTTATTCAAATAGGCCGATCGAACAGATTCCACCTTAAGACGCTCACTTAACAACAACACTTCATTACATAGAAAATGGCTCGGGCCCAAAGCACCATCCGAAATCCGCACTTCGTCGATCAGTCCCTGGTATCGATTCGTATGGACTTTATTCACCAATTCACGGTAAAATACCCAACTCCCACCGTGCCAGGTGGACGCGATGTCATGATCCGTACTCAGGGTCGTATCCGGACTGCCGGATGATGTTATATCCAGGGCGGCTGCCACCTCTGTTTCCCCTCCCTCAGTAATATTGGTCAAATACAGCGTCAAGGTAATTCCATCACTTACGACTGCCGCATGATACCACGTGCCTGTTAGCCCTGTCGGATCCGTACTGTAATCAAATCCCTGTATGGCGTTAGAAGCAGACTGAACCACATGTTTATAGCCGGATACATCGACGAAAAATGCCTCCACCGACAAATTGCTCATTTTGACGCGAAGCACAAAGGCGGCGGCCCCCGGCTCTGCCGTACAAATATTATAAGCATCCCGATTTACAATGGTACCGTACTCGCCGGCTCCCGGGGGATCCTGTACGTTTCCCGGATTAAAAATCGCCTCCACTGTAAATTGAGCCGGAGCAATCCGTTCCGCGTCAATGCCGGAGGGCATGCTGTAGGCCGAGTAGGTAAGCGTTCCGGGCTTGGTCCCCCAGTTTTGCATACTGAACTGATTCATCCGTCTCGTTTGCGGAACAACGGAAAAAGGCAGATTATTTCGAAACCAAAACGAACTGTTATTCGGAGCATCCGACCAAACTTTTACATGGTTTCCATTTCCTGAAACATCCGGGATGTCCTCCGAATAATAATACCCATCCTGTTCGGTCGGAACCACTGTATTGGCGGGGCCTGCATCAAATGTCCAATAAGCCACCGTCGCGGCATACAACGGAAAACCTGCCGCTAACACCCCCCAAACTATTGATTTAAACGTCATCGTTGTCCTCTCTGAACGTCTTTCTTTTCCTGTTTTCCGGTCTGCCTTTGCCCGTTAATCGAGAGCTTTCTTTGGGACTATTTTGGCCTCAAAAAGCGGCCCCGCTATTTTACCGGGCCTGGCAGCCAGTTTCACTCGGACTTTTTCCTTGCCGCCAATCAGTTCTGTCGGTATCGAGTAGGCAATATCCGTATAGGGACGGTAATGAACCGTTTTCATGTTCTCCTCTGCAATTTTGACATCCTCGACCAGGATGTCAAAAATCCTGTCCTTTTTATTGTCACACCAGTAGGTCAGAATCAATTCGGCCGAGGCAGTCCCCGGTGTTTTTACATCAAAAGCAAACCATCCGCCATCTTCCGCCTGCCGCCACACGTTGCCGGCGTGCTGTCCTGTGCTCAGGTTTTCACCCGCCACATTAAGGGATCGCTGAATCTGCAGGCATTCTCTTCGCTGTGAATCGGTGAAGGTATCCATGTAAACAGTATACTTTTCATTGATTATCTTATAGAGCGGCATCAGCCGTATATCCACAGGAACAGCGTTTTCCTCGAATCCCTTACTGATTTTTTCACCCATAAACTCCAGCGGCCTGCCCGGGATAGGTTTTATTCGACAGAGGATTTCCTGCGGGGCACCAATCAGCATCGGGAGAGGATCACCGACCAGCAGGTCTTTCAGCCGCAGAGAATGGCCCGGACCGTCCGGCGGCGATAGAGATTCCCCTCCGCTCAAATCCGCCGCCAGTACAATGGGGCCGTACAAAAAGACCATACGATCGGGTTTATCAGGCATCGTCTCCACATGAAGCTTCATGGGCATTTTCATCTCCAGCACATCTCCGCTGCGGATACGATTGAACACAAGATAGCCCCCGCCATCCAAGACATCCTCCTGCGGCCTGCCATTGATCGTACAGGTCACACCCTCCGCCCAGCCGGGCTTACGAATCCGGAGCGGGCAAGGCATCGAACGCCCGGCAAAGGTCAACGTAAGAGTATCCGATTCCGGAAAATCGGTCTCCAGTTTAACGACAAGCCCCTTCTCCTTCCAGTTCAACTCAGAGGCGATAAATTGGTTCAGATACAGCCCATCTGCTCCGTAGGCCCAGATACACTCGCCGTATTTACTGTGATTTTCAAAACCGGTTCCCACACAGCACCAGAACGAATCAAAAGGCGTGCTGTACTTCTTCCTCGCAGGCATATCCAGAAAACCCTTGTACTTGATCATCCCCGTTTCGCGGCTCTGGTGTGCCAAAATATGGTTCCATAAAGCCTGCTCATAATAATCCATATATATCGTTTGGGGATTGAGAGCATATAAATGCCGCGACAGCTTAAGCATATTGTACGCACAGCAGTTTTCAGTCGTATGGTAAAGAAGCTCGGATAACTGATCCGGCTGTCCAAATCGTTCAACAACACTGTTGCCCCCATTGATAAAGGTATAATGATGAACCACTGTCTGATAAAAAAAATCGCTGATGGTTCCGAACTTCTCCTCCCCCGTCAGTTCATAAAGGCGCGCCGCCCCGATAATCTTGGGAATCTGGGTGTTGGAGTGCAAATTGGGCAGACAATCTTGTCTCCGGCTTAACGGATCCAAAATAACATCATCATAGAATTGTTTGCTGATTGACAGGTATTTCTCATCACCGGTCAGGGCATAAACATCCGCCAGGACCTCCATCATCCCCCCGTATTCACTGAGAAGCATTGTCTGCCATTGTTCATGGGTCAATGATCGGGTGACGTCAATGATCCAATCGGCCAGTTTTGTTGAAATTGACAAGGCCTTTTCGTTTTGCGTATACACATACACATCGCGCAAACCGGCCAGGACCTTATGGTGCACATACCAGGGTACCCATAACTCATTCAGGCGAAAATCATTGGGATTGACGCGAATGTTTCCCTTGGCAATCTCCTCCTCGAAGATTTTTTTGCCGTTGGGAATGCCGGACACATACCCGTCCTGATGGACATTCTGGCATGTTGCAAGTTCATCCACGATATAGTCAACCCTCTTTTTTAAATCCGGGTCTTCGGTGGCTGCGTAAGCCATGGAGACCGCCGAAAGATAATGACCCAGTGTATGTCCCGTCAGCGTTGAGTCTTCCCAGCCGCCGTAGACCGGGGCCTTCGGTTCAAATCCCGCTTCCTTGTGGAAACCCGACAGGAGCCGATCCGGCTCAAGTGATTTCATCCAGGCAATATTCCGGCTCATCGCCTGCCTGCAGGGCCCATCCAGCAAACGGACGTCTTGCAGTCGAAATGAGTAAACCGCAGGTTTTTTCGCCAATGTCACTTGAAGCGGATATCCCAAAATCAGGGAATCCGCTTTTGCACAGAGAGTAACAGCGAAAAAGATTCCGATCATCAGGATCACAAAAATATATCCTATACTTAAACCCTTCATCTGTTATCCTTTTTTTCTTAATAGAATTTTTATGAGAACAAAACGTATGATATATTTACGATCTTAACGGCCGTGTCAATTTGCCAAAGTTGCTTATTTCCTGTAATCATTTCTTTATTTGCTCGACACGAGAGATTCCCCCAATGTTTCTTCTGTTCCTGTCTTCCGCAGTGTAGATTCGATCCCGGACAGGTTTTGGATTCAACAGGATGCTCATTTGGGACAGACTCTGATAGCATAACTTGGTTATGCCCCCCCAGTCTCTGTCCGCAATCTTCGCTCTGGGAGCGATCCAGGAGCCCCCGACGGCCGTGACCAAGTCCTCTTTCAAATAGCAAAGAAAATTACTCTCATCAATCCCTCCCAAAGGAATAAAACGCACCCCCATGTGAATATAGGGGGCAGCCATACATTTTAAATAGTGAATGCCGCCGAAAGGTTCCGCAGGGAAAAATTTTAGATGTTTATAGCCATAATCTAATACGATTTGAATATCTGACGGCGTCAAAACACCCGGTGAAAATGGAAACTGGAGATCCTGGGCCTTTTCTAATACGGCTACATTGATACCCGGAGAGACGGCAAAGTTGGCCCCGGCCTCTTTCGCGTTCAGGAGTTGTTCCTGGGTAATTACCGTACCGGCCCCAATCAGAATCTGCGGCAATTTATTGGCGATATTCTCTATCGCTTTTAGTGCACAGTCTGTTCGTAACGTCAGTTCTATACAATGGATTCCGGCATCAAATAAAGTTTCCGCCAGTGGAAGAGCCTGATCCAAATCATCCAACACAACCGTGGCAATAATTTTTTCTTTTCGGATTCGATCAAAAACATCTTCTGAATTATACGCGTCCATCATCGGCTCCACATAGTCGATTTCCTTTTGGACTCTGCCTGTTTCATTGTTTTCTCTTACGTAAAAAAACAGGATTAAGTCCCCTTTTTTTGCTAACTCGCATATTGCTTTATCATTTTAATTATAGTATGTTATGGAAGTATAAAAACACCATAATGCGAATAATAAACACCTTTATGCGACACGGGTGAGTGGTTTTGCCGGAGTTCATATATGGAAAACTCTAAAAAAATCGCCTTGCTAATCGAAACCTCCACCTCCTACGGCCGAGAACTCATAAGAGGAATAGCCAGATATGCGAATCTCAATACGACCTGGATATTTTTCAACGAACCGCGAGGAATACTGGACAAGTTGCCGAGACTCTACAAATGGAAACCCGATGGAATCATCATGCGGGATACCCCTGAAAATATGAAGTTATTAAAGTTAAACGTTCCCACCATCGTCTCGATCAGATATGAAAAAACCGTTGACGGCGTGCCCAACATCGTTAGTGATTCAAATGCAATTGGAAAAATGGCTGTTGACTATTTCCGCGACAGAGGATTTACCCAGTTTGCCTTTTGCGGCTTTGAAGATATGCCTTGGTCGAAAGAACGTGAACAGGCTTTTGGAAAAGCAATCTTGCCCAGGGAATTTTTATCTGTCTACGAAAGCAAAAAGTCAAAATATGACTATGACCAGGAGATTGAATGGCTGGCCGAGTGGCTTGAATCGCTCCCTAAACCAATCGCATTATTAGCTTGTAATGATATTAAAGGTTCCAAAATTATCGAAGCGTGCAAATTGGCGAAAATTAAGATTCCCCAGGAAATTGCCATACTCGGCGTCAACAATGATGATATGATTTGTGAGATTACTTCACCTCCGCTATCAAGCATCTCTCTGGATATCATGAATGCCGGCTATGAAGCCGGAAAAACGCTTGACAGAATGGTCAAGAAACGAAACGTTGAAAATGATAATCCCCAAAAAATTCTGATAAGTCCTAAGGCGATTATTACTCGAACATCAACCGATATTTTTGCAATCAGCGACCCAATTATTGCTTCTTCATTGCATTATATCTCTGAAAATGTAAAAAATGTTATTCAAGTCAACGATGTGGCGAAGTATTCAGGAACCAATAGAAGGAATCTTGAAAGACGATTTAAGCGAATTTTAGGGAGAAGTGTTTACGAAGAAATCAAGAGAAGCAAAATTGAAGCCATAACCAAAATTCTGTTAGAAACAAATCTTTCTATTTCTGAAATTGCTTTTAATATGGGATTCAACGACGATCACCATATTTCCAGATACTTTAAATCATATAAAGGCGTTTCGCCTCTGAAATTTAGAGAAAAATTCCGGTTAGACGAAACCGGTCAGTAAATCAGCCACCTATTCAGCAGTCAGATGGTATACAGAGTCAGTCCGGTAAGGTCTTTTGGCTTTTCCGGAACGACAAAGGACAGCAGATAGCCACTCATCATACAGACCGTAATACCGATCGAAGCATATAACAGAACTGATATATCAGTTTTCCACTGGATCAAAAATAAAAGAACGGTCCCGATCACAGCCCCCAGAAGGGCTGCCGCAACACCCACCCGGCGCGTAAAGATCCCCAGCAAAAATAATCCGCACATCGAGGCGCCGAACAAACCCAAAACCGACATGAACAACTCCCATAACGACTTGATATCTGCGCTGGCAAACAACAACGCCAGGGCCGTACCCAGCGTCCCAAACAAAAACGTGCAAAAACGGGCCAGATTCAGATATCCTTTTTCTGTTTTTAACAGTGAAAACCGCTTGACAAAATCGGTAACTACCACCGTCGAGATGCTGTTCATACTCGTAGAAACCGTGGACTGGGCAGCCGCAAAGATGCCAGCTACCACCAAGCCGGAAATCCCAATCGGCAATTGGCGGGCAATAAATAACGGAAATACGGCGTCATTCTGATAGGTCGGGTCCAGTTTTTCGGGATGCAACTTATAAAAGACAAACAGGGCCGTACCCACACTAAAAAATAAAAGTGTTGCGGGCAGAATAATAATCGCATTTGTCAAAATCGATTTGCGTGCGGCTCTGATATCCCTGACGGATAAATACCGCTGTACGACGGCCTGATCAGAGACATAAGGTACAAGACTTTGCCCGATTCCCCCAATCACCATGACCCACAGAGCCGTAGCCATAAAGCTCCTTGAGCCAAAATCCCAATTAATAGTATGAAACTTAGTATTCTCATGGGCCATTGCAAAAAACTCACTCAGGCCGCCTTCAATATTGGTTACTATAATGACCAAGCTAAGAAATGCGCCGCCCAATAAAACAAAAGTCTGGATTGTATCCGTCCAGATTACTGCTTCCAGGCCGCCCATCGTGCAATAAATTATACTTAACACGCCCATAATCAGGATACATTGATGTACGCTGAGCGAAGTAATCGCAGACAGGGCCAAAGCCGGCAAGAACATGACAATCGCCATCCGGCCGATCTGAAACAAGACAAATGACAAACTCGCAAAAAGACGTGCAAAGACATGAAACCGCTTTTCAAGATATTCATAAGCGCTGGTAGCGTCAATGCGCCTGAAAAAAGGCAGGATCAAATACATCACAAACGGCGTAACCGCAATGGTCATCATATTGACCACAAAAAATGTCCAGTCTGTTGCGTACACTTTAGCCGGAATTGCCACAAAGGTAATCGAGCTAAGCATCGTTGCAAAGATACTCAAACCTGCGGCCCAACCGGGAAGACGCTGACCTCCCCGGAAGAAATCATCCGTATTCTTATTGCGGACAGAAAAGTAAACTCCCACAGCTACCATTGCAAACAGATAGAGGCCCAGGGTTGTGAAATTGACGATACCAAATGTTTTTTTTATCGTAACAGGAGTAATTTGCCATATCTTTGGTGAACGAACACGGGGTCGGATTTCCCCACTAACTATAATAAACGAATTTCCCCATTTGACCGGAACGGTGGCAACCTGATTGGCGGGCGTTGGGCCAGCCGGGATCCAGGTATCGGTAATTGTATGGTACGCCCATGCTCTTTTAGGAAAACCCGGATGGGTATCCTTCAGTTCTGATCCCTTAAAAAACAAAGAGCCGTCTGCTCCGCTAAGTACAAAAATATGGCTCTGCCCGACATGAATGCCCGTGCCCGCCATTACACATGTGGGGATATCTTCACGTTTTCGCCATGGATTGCCTTTATTTTCGCTGCCAGCCATGGCGTTAAGCGGATTAAATTCATAAACATCCCGAAGGAATTTGGTTTCAGCGTGATCGACGTCTTTATCAATCCGCCTGCCGCTGATCACATAAATACAATCCGTAATCCCATTGTGCTGGGCAACCGTTAGATTAAAGGCACGAGACGGCCCCGGCCAGGAAGGAAGTGTCTTCCAGCAAAAATCATGACTCCCCTCCTCGGATAAATCCAGAGACCATAAATTATTCATGGCTGTATCTAAGTCGGTTCCTGCCTGCCCCCCGGCGACATAGATCGTATCACCGATTTTCGCTGCTGACGTATAGGCACAGGAAACAGGCAATGACGGCAAATCCTTTTTTGTCAAACTTCGTGTTTGAGGATCCCATGTGAGGCAAAAAACCCCGTCGAAAACCTGCCCGGAATCGCATCCGCCGATACAAATAACTCCCTCTTCTGTAGAGACGGAAGCCCCATAGGCAATCGAAGTATCAAGTGTACCTGCATCTATCCATTGATATGATGCTTCTAATTGCTTTCCAGACATTTGTAACTTTTCCAATACCCATATTTTGCCCAGCCACTGCTTTCCAGATTCCCAAACGGGTTGCGGAAAGTTGGCGCCCCCGGCAATAATTAATACATCCTGATGGACTCCCACAAAAGGTCCGGCCACACCCAGAGATTCGGGCAGATCAGGAAGAGATTGCCAATCTAAATATCCTGTGCCATTGTCAATTCCCTCTGCCGCGAACACCCAGGAGCAATTTGAACTGCCGACCAACAAGACCAAGAAAGGGAATAGCTTTGTGTATTTCATTATTAATCTCTCTGTTTTTCGTTATTTTCACCCTTGCCGTTTGTCTTAGGCACAGACAGGACATTCAGTTTTGAATAACATTGCCACAAGGCCCGTGGTGTATGAAAAAAACCTTTGTAATTACCGCCTTTGCATGTGTGAGTCAGATTTCCCTGACGGTCGCAATAACCAAACCAACCGCCGACCTCATGGTCAACAAAATGGCTGTATGTATAGACATGCATCTGATTCAGCCAGTCCAGCCAGAGTTTGTCTCCGGTCTTCGTATATGCTAATACCAGCGCATACAAAGATTCCGTATGCGGCCACCAGAGTTTCATGGAAGACTCCAATTGCAGGGTCGGCTTATTCTCAATATCCAGAAAGTAATACAGGCCGCCATATTCCGAATCCCATCCGTATTCCAGTGAACCCTTCAACGCCTTGTATGCGATCTCTTCGGCCTCCCTGTCTTCAATAAAATCAAGCATATGCAAAAGAAACCAGGCAACTTCAATGGAATGGCCGGGATTAAACCATCGCATCTCCGGCCAGTTCTCTATAGGTTTCCCATGCAAAGGGATATTTTCAACAAAAATGCTTTCTTCTTCTCGATAGTGCCGCTTCGCTCTATCGATCGTTTTCTTCATAATGTCCACATACATCTGCTGTTTATCAACACAGTTAAATTCAATCGCCATAGACGACAGCACCATGATATCAGCCAGATTGCTCATCGGGATATTCCCGTTCATTACGGGCCTGTCCAGCAAGGCGGGTTCTTCGATCCACTTTAAAATATTCCGGAACAACCCTGCCGCCTGATCTAAATATTCCTGTTGACCGGTTAATTTGAAGTATTCAATCAGCGCCAAGACATAAAATACGGCCGCATAGGGCTTTCTCTGGTAATAATACGGTCTGCCGTCCCGAGTCAAACTGAAATAGACTCTTCCCTTTGAATCCTGTCCGTGTTTTATGATAAAATCAATCCCAAGCTTGGCAAGATCCAGATACTCCCGTTTGGGTTCATATTCATTGTACAGCCGGGCAAACATCCAGGCCTCTCTGGCCTGAAGCCACATATATTTCTTATCATCGTACACAGAACCATCCTTATCCAGACAAGTAAAATATCCCCCATATTCATAATCCGGCGAATGGTTCATCCAAAAAGGAATTACTTTTCCAAATAAATCTTTTTTATAAATATCACAATACTTCTTGATGTGCATGGTATCAACTTTCCAGCATATAATTGTCATTCGTTCTGTTTATTTTTTAATCAATTCAGCGTAAAACGGGGAAGCAGGTAATCCTTCCTGATTACTCAAATTAGCGCAGGGGTTCGGATGCCACGCATAGCGAACCGCTGTAATACATTTTTTCCAATCGCCTTTTATGGCCACATAATTTTCATGGATGAACGCATCTGCCGAATGCCAGACTCCTTTTGAATCCTGAACCTCAAAGCCCTTTAATTCGTCACCATCTGAAGTGGTTAAGCCACTGCCGACCGAATCAAATCTAAAATATATTTTATCCCCTTCCTTTTTTATATCTCGATTGAATATCGGGCCTGAGTACACAAGATCCGTTTGTCCATAAACATTGGTACGAGCCCACAGGCTTAGTCTCCTGCCTACTTCATACTTTGATTTTGGATGAACATTATTTTCCTCACCAATATCAATAGTAACAGCCATTCCCAAAGCAGGTAATTCACGCAAAACCTCAAACTGCATTTGTCGAAACAGCATCCAATTTCGATTCATATTCGGCAGTTGAACATAATAAAAAGGAAAATCTCCCAGGCTCCATTTTGAACGCCAACTGCAAATCAGGTTTTTGAACAATGCCTTGTTTATCTGCAGATCCCACGCGGTATCCGTTTCCACATCCGTCGCATTCGATTCTCCCTGATACCAAAGCACGCCCCGGATTCCGTATGGGATCATTTCTTCAATATCCGAGTAAAAAAGAAACGTCGGCTCATAAGGATGATGCGGCAGCAGCCGTGGATCCCGGCCCGTCCGGTTCCCAAGATTCAGTTTCGCCCGGTCTCGGTGCCAGGAAGGGGAGTCGGCATCCAGCCAGTCTGCCGTCAGTCGATACAGCGGCTCCTGTTGAAAGGCCTCTCTCGGCAGAAAAGCTTCAATCGGCGCACCGCCAATCGCATTTTGTATTATCCCAATCGGAACTCCCAGGGTCTGAGCCAATTCCAGCGCAAAGCAATATCCCACCGCAGAAAAATCTTTCGCAGATTGGTTTGAACCCGTCTCCCAACAACCGGAATAGTAGCCGTCCAGGTTTATTTTTCTCAATTCTTCTTCAGCAAAAGCCCTCTTGCCGGGTTCGGGATCTACCGTACGCTTCAGCAAACGGATTTGCGGATACTGATCCGCCATCGCGATAAGCGTTAGGGCCTCTTGATCCGATTTTAAAGGCATGGCCATATTGGATTGCCCCGCACAAAACCAGACTTCACCAACCATTACATCATGAAATTCAATCGTCCTGTCAGCCGTTACGATTAATGTATAAGGTCCGCCGGCATGCAAGGCGGGAAGTTCCACGCGCCAGTTGCCGTTGCCGTCAACAATGGTTCGGCTGCCCTGCTCAGCCAGTTTCACCTCTACCCTGTCGCCGACATTCCCTGTCCCGAAAACACGAATCGGCATCTCCCGCTGAAGCACCATGTGATCGTCAAATACATACGGCAGGCACAAGCCGCCAAAGTCGCCCGTGATGGATGCATACACTTTTTTGGCGATCAGGGCTGCGCCTTCTCGGCTGGGATGAATTCCGTCTTCAGCATAAATCCGATGCTGTCGGTTTAGTTCCGTAAACAAATCAATGACCGCCAGATCTTCCTGCTCTGCAATAAATTCGATGATACCTTGACACTCTCGGATGTTTTGTTGAATCGCCAAATAGGGCTCATACGGCGGCATAATCGGCATCAGAGTAGTCAGCCAGATTTTCGGCCGGCTCTCCAGTCGCCGATAGGAATCGATCAGCTTGGTATAACTTGCCACAAAGTTTTTTTTGTGATCGGCCCACGCACCGACCGAACAGTCGTTAATCCCCAGACTGATAATGACCACATCAGGAGAAAACGACAGGGAGTAAGCATATTCCGGGAAGTTTGTGTAGCACCGGGAAGAACCCGTGCTGACCCGTGCACCGCGGCGGCCGAACTGACCCACTTCGTATCTGCTGCCAAGCAGTCGTTGGAGGTGGGCCGGGTAACAATCGGTTTCTCGGTCTTCCAGTGTAAGGCCGTACGTAATGCTGTCCCCGACACAGGCAATACGAATCCGATCAAAGGAAGGGACCGGGGCAGCGCACTCTGTTTTGGCCGGGATTCGACACGTGAAAACCAGCACCAGGACCCAGACGGCCGCAAAGCCGGCGGCTCGATTTCCCCTGAAACCTGCGCCGCTCAGTTGGCTTCTCCCGACCCCCATTCGGTCTGTTTTCATCTGAATGGACGGTCTGTAACGACCTGCCGGTTTACCCATTCCGTTTCCTCTTATTGATCAGCGCCTGAACATCGTACCAATCGGTCCCTGCCCTCCGTCAGCCATTCGAGAGTAAACCGCGCAAAGGCCAGATTCATCCACCCCGCCGGACGCGTGCCCCGGTCCCGCGTAAACGTTGCGTCGGTGGACGTCTCATACAAAACGCCGATCGTCCTGTCGTCCAGAACAACGAGGCAGGAATACCCCGAGGCTCGCGAACAGATCCGCCGTGAGATGGGCCAGGTTTTGCCCTCATCGTAGCTGAGCCTAACCGTCAGGTTGATTCGCTTGCTCACATCCGCCGGGTTGGAAAACAAAAGCCGGTTCTTGCTGAAGGCCGGGACATGCGTATACCGAAGAATGCTCGCCTGACAGACCGGGCACGGCAGTTGCGGTTCATCCGCCGGTTCCGTCCAGGTCAAGCCGCCGTCCGAGCTGAACGCGATCGCGCGGCAGCCCTGTTTTCGATAACTCCTCATGTTCATCATCAAATCCCCGCCGGCAAGCTCCACCACCTGCGCCTCGTCCATATGAGGGCCGGTTTGTCCTCCGATCTGCCAGGTCTTGCCGTGATCGTCGCTGTAAATGACATAAGCATAGCTTCCGTCCTCCGCCCCGCAGTTGCTCGGGATCATCAGTCGACCGCTCTGTGTCTGAATGCCGACGCCCGGTCCGTGCGCGATGGTGCCCCACTCGGTTTTTTTCGTCATCGAAGTAATTTCAATCGGATCGGTCCAGGTTTTCCCGTCATCATCACTGTAGATTATCCAGTCGGTAGCGCTGTCCTGCCCCAATCCCCTAACAGAACTGTCATAGTTTTCCGGGAACAGTTCATAGACAACAAAAATCCGTCCGGTTGTACGATCCTGAACCGGTGTCGGATTCATTGCCGCCTTTGGCATGGCTTTGACAAGGCAGACCAGAGAACTCCAGGTTTGCCCCCGGTCTTCGGATCGCTTCATAACCAGATCCGTTTGAATTTTATCCCTCCAGGAGGATCGCCCCTCGCAAAACGCCAGCAGGGTGCCTTCTTTCGTCATCAGTATCGAAGGCACCCGCAGCGTATTGTACCCCTCTTCGCCGCTGAGAAAAACATTCTGCTGGGTAAAAAACATCTCCGAACCGGAGGCCGGACAGCAGGCCCCCAAAAATAGACTCAGTGCGGACAGAAATCCTCTCTTCATAAAGCATCCTTTCTCTTTCCAGGACGGTGACTATGCCGTGATGATATGTCCGTTCAGCAGCCGTTCAAACAACCCGCTTTCGTCCAGCTTTCTTTTCAGCAGTCGAATCTGGTTTTCCTCCAGCCCTTTCAGGGGCGGCCGCGGGGCACCGCAATCGATTCCAAGCAGGCCCATGATCGCCTTGCCGCCGGGCAGCACCCCGAATTCAAACAAAATCGAGAGCAGCCGAAAAATCCGGTCCGAGGCCTCCCGGACGCCCCGGTTGTCATCATTAGAAAAGGCCTTAATCAGCGACTGATACAGCGGGGCTGCGTAGTTGTACGTGCTTCCGACAGCCCCGGTGGCGCCCAGGCTCAAAGCAAGCAGGAGCTGCTCATCGTTGCCATAAAAAATCTGAAATCGCCGGTTATCAAAATGCAGACACTGATAATATTCAACGATATTCATCGCCGTGTATTTCAGACCGGCCATATGGACGATCCGCTCGGCCGCTTTTTCGAGAAATTCCACCATCGAAAAATCAACCCCGGTAATCGAAGGAATGTGATAAAAATAAAAAGGCAGATCGTCGGCGCTGCTGGAAATCTTTTGGCAGTAGGCAACCAAATCATCCACATGAGCCGGCTTGTAATACCCGGGCGCATTGGCCGCGATGCCAGCCGCGCCCAGGCGGCAGGCGTGCCGCGACAGATCCGAGGCATCGACAATGCTGTTGTGTCCGACGTGGATGATAATATCCAGTCGATCCCCGGCGGTTTCCATCCAGCAGCCAGCAATGTCTTTTCTTTCCTGGGTCGACAGCGACGAAGACTCGCCCGTCGAGCCGCAGACAAAGGCGGTCTGAATCCCGTTTCTCAGCAGAATCTCCGCTTGTTTTTCTATGGCCCGGAAGTGGACCCGGCCCGATGCGTCAAACGGGGTATGAACCGCAGCGATCAATTTGAATGTTTTCACAGAAACCTCATCAATAAATAAAATCTGCTTCGTCAGTCAGCCATGCAACATCAAAAAGGGCAAATCGTATCTTTTCAATAGAAGACGTCTGCCCGCATTCATATAAAAGACCGATGGTTTTGTCCGGCAAAACCGTCAGGCACGAATATCCGGCCGGCCCGGTCTGTAGGGTTTTGGCCACCGGCCAGCTCTGCCCTTCATCGTAACTCATCCGAACCGTCATATTGACACGATGAGAACCGGAGGCCGGATTGCTGAATAAAATCCGATGGCGATCCTCGACGCCCTGCTTGGTAAAACGCAGAATACTGGCCTGGCAAACCGGTTCAATCAACTGCGGATCGTAGGACACCGCGCTCCAAGAACTGCCGTAGGTATAACTATGCGAATACCGGCGCCCGTAAAGGCCGCCTTTGCGTATATTGTTGAGCAATACCCCTGAACTTAATTCCACCACCTGACTTTCGCTGCCGGCGTTGACATATCCCCCGATCTGCCAGCTTTGTCCGTGGTCGTCACTGTAAAAAATGTGATTGTTGCCCGTCGTTCCGCCACCGTGACTACACGGAATAATCAGGCGGCCGGCATACGGCCAGGCGGTGGTTTGAATGCCAACCCCCGGACCCAGGTTATAATGGGTCCAACTCTCCAGCTTGACCTGCGCGGTAATGTTTTCCGCCGCCGACCAGCTTGCCCCTGAATCATCGCTCCAGGTCGCCCAGACCGTGCACGACGAAAGGCCCAAACCGGCTGCCGGATTGTTGGAATCCCAGTTTTCGGGATACCGCGCGTGAAACAGCCAGATTCGACCGGTTGTTCGGTCCGCAACGGCGCAGGGATCCATCAGGGCATGGTTGCCGTCATCCCGGACGGTTTGAACGGGCAACCAGCTTGTCTGGCCGGGCAACCGTCGGCGAAGGACAAGTTTCGTAGGCGTTTTGTCAGTGGAACTGATTTTCCGGGCTTCAGCAAAAGCCAGAATGGTTCCATCATCAGCCGTCACCACGGCCGGAATCCGGTACGTATGAATGCCCCCCATTCCCTGCCAGAAAAGGTCCGTTTGAACCGGCGGCTGAGCGGGATGCCGAAGAGCAGGAATCTGCTCGGCCGGCGTAAGCCAGTCAGAGGCCAATTGAACTGCGTCTTCCAGATCCACCGTGCAGTCCTGATTGATGTCGGCCGGCGGATACACCCCAGCGATCTCAGATGAAACAGACCAGTCAGCGGCCAGCCGGGAAAAGTCTTCAAAATCCACGGCAAGGTCCTGCGTAATATCGCTGAGCGGATAGCTGTCCGGCTCGCAGGGGCAAACAGGCTTTATCGAATAGGCCTCCATTAAAAAAGTCTCGATCAGGACTCGGTCCGGATCGCTTAAAGCGTTCTGATAAATCACGAATTCGGCCAGATCAAACTGGCCATAGTAGCTGCCGAGGTAACGATTACCGATGCGCAGGCCCCCCAAGGCATGAGAGCCGCCGTGGCCGACCTGCTGCAAAATTCCATCGATATAATGGGATGTATCAGTCCCGTCGAAGACAATCGTATGAACCGAAAGCCGGTTTAGCCGAACCGCCGCCGAATACAACACCGCCCCTGCCCCGGTCATCCAGGTGCCCGGATAGACGGCACTGCCGACGGCCAGAAAATGCCGCGAATCGGAGGAAAGCCCGTCAAAAATATATTCGTTTTTATAATTTCTGGTATCGACAACCAGAAAGAAGGTGCTCGGCTGGGCCAGCATCTGCGAAAAAACCGAATCCAGAAAATCGTCTATTCCGTCAAATCGAACCACCGGCCGGCTGCCCCAGACCCCCTCCAAGTACACGGGACGGTTTGCGGCCGTCGCCTGCAGCGCATGATGGCCGGCTCCCGAACTGTCCGCCCAGACGGCCGCCGGACCCCGATCCGTTGCCGGCTGAGTCATCCCGATGTCCGCATAAACACCGTGTTCCGCCTGAAGATGCAGGTGCAAGGAGCCGGAAGCCGCGGCCGGGAGCGAACCGCCCCAAACCCTCCCGGCACACAGGAAAACCAGGCAGAAGAACGACAAAAAACATCCGCCCGGATGCAGGCAAGGCCGTTGGGTCAATAGGGATACCATCGTCGATCCGAAGTATTGATGGTTTGGACGTAATTTCGGGTTTCTTTCCGGTTATCCACGTGACCGTCCCCGAACCCCAGGTTCAGATTGTCAAATTCCTCCGGCGGCCGGGGATCGGATATCCGCAACATGTCATCCCCCCAGTCATACAAACGATCGGCCTCTGTAATGGTCACCGACCTTCGTACATGGGGAGCGTACCAACTGATATCGCGAAGCTGCAAAAAATCCGCCACGATGACATCCCGCGAAGAACCGGAGGTCTTCGGAGATGCGTTTTTAACGCTGTTTCCAGCCCGGCTCCAGTCCAGGTAAACCTCTTTAGAGGAATCGACGTCTTTGGGCTCGATCAGCCCCCCAAACATCGAATAACCCATCGTATAGCCATTTGAAAAAACATAAAGAAACTGACTGAAATAGCGCTGTTCCTCATTGGGATTGCTGATCGAACTGCTCAGTCCGGGATTGATGGCCCCGGCCTGGCTTTTTTTATTCCGCAGCGGACAAAACGCGAAATCCGAGCTGGTCGTTTCCCCCGTAATATAGTCCCGGAACATCGTCAAAACGGCCCGGTCCTCACCCGTCTTCCATACCTTATAGGGAGCCGCGTCGCTGACCCGGGTCGGGTATTTCCCCCAGGCCGTCGCATAGGCGTTCATCCCAGTGACAACTTGCTTGACGTTATTTCGGCAGAGAACCACCCGGGCCTGATATTTGGCCGTCCTCAGGGCCGGCAGCAAAACAGAAAGCAGCAGCGCGATAATGGCAATCACAACCAGCAGTTCAATCAGGGTAAAACCCGACTTTTCTGGATCTCTTTTGTTCACCGTTTTTCTCCTGAAAAAAAGACAGGTCAGGGCCGACTCGAAAAATCGACCCTGACGAATGGATATCCCTTTAATCACACTCCGGATCTCCCGGCCTCGTACACTTGAGCCATTCCTGAACAAAAACCGCAAGGTCGGAAACACCCACCACGCAGTTTTTATCAAAATCCATCTCGTTATACACGGTATAAGCCGCCCCGCATACCGGCCCGATCCCGTACTTGGTAAACAGCGACTGCTCCACACCTTGACGAACCGAATGTTCCAGGGCGCCTTCGTACATAAGGACTTCGGCCAGATCCCCTTCGAACAGATTGTCCGTTCTATTATACCGCGAACCGACTGTAAGCCCCTCAAACGGAAGATGCCCAATATAATCATATTCGGGATCGCCCGCGAAGCCGTCCACATAAATCTGTGAACAAACGCCGTTGAAAACCAGAGAATAGACCTGCCAGAGGCCGACATCCGGCGTGTAACTACGCAGATAATACTCGGAATAAAGAGCCAGCGTCCTCGGGGACCCGTCCGCCATAAACGCGCGGCGGTTGGTCACGTCCAGACCGTCCAGAATATACGTCGCCCTGTCATCGGCGCCGCGACGCGCCACAACGAATACCGTCGTCGGGGTTTCCGCGTCAATCAAACCGGCCTGCAGGGCGCTTTGCAGGCCGTTGGCGGACCCGTCAAAACGAATTACCGGCTGCGTTCCGGACAGAAAGCTTTCCGCCGCGAGAAGCGGCAGGGCCGGATCATCCTCCGAAGAGGATGGATTTGTGCCCAACAGGTCCATATCGCCGACCTGGTCGTTCCATGAGGTCACACGGCCGTATCCGTTGGCTGTCACGTCCATGCCGTCATAACGGGCAATCAGCGTGCCGGGACCGGTATTCGGACACGGACTCGGAATCGGGTATTTCTCAACCAGAAATTGAAAAACGGCATCGCGGTCCGCCGCATCCAGCGCCCCCTGGTAAATAACCAGTTCGGCCACATCCATATCACTGTTCATCGTCCCGCCGTTATGAGCGCCCAGGTTCATCCCGGTGTTCAGACGGTTGGTTCCCACCGTTCCGCCTCCCATGTACTCCAATTCAGGAGGACTGGGAAGAACCTGCTTGCCGATATAGTGCTCAAGCGATCCGGAATTGAAAACCACCGCGTGAATCTGCAAAACCGTCTGCGTCACCTTGCTCGTATGCAGATTGGAGCCGGCCCAGAAATACCATTCGCCGGGCTGCGCCGTTCGGCCGACCGCCATAACCTGGCGGTCAGTGCTGTTGATGCCGTCAAAGACATAGCGGTTGGTCGTCTCCCGCGTATTCAATACGACAAAGAGTGTGTTGGGCTGCTCAAGCTGGTGAAAACCGGCCACATTGGGATCGGAAGCGTTTGGATCCAGGGGACCCGTGCCGAAAAAGATGCTCAGAAAATCATCATCCCGGTCAAATTTCAAGGCCGGCATCCCGTCCGCAACGTTGGGATCCCAGATCGGCCTGCGCGCAGGATCAAGCTGCACAGCGTGGTGGCCGTTGCCGCTCCGGTCCTGCCAGAAACCAACGCCGTCGCCGATCCAAGCCGCGGTACCGTCCGGCTCCGTATAAACCCCGCTGTCAGCGCTCAAATGGGTATGCAGGATACCGCTGCCCACCTCGGGTAAAGCCCGGACAAGCGGACAGAAAACAAAAAAAACCGCCCCGATGAAAATCATTCTTTTTCTCATGCCATTCTCCTGTTTTATGCTTGGCTTTTGGAAAGCTCCACCTCTATGGTGATGGTTTTGTTTCCATCCTCTTTTTTCATGCACTGTTTCAAAATATCTACAAGCTTTGAAAGCTGATCTTTGATGCTCATTTTCGGCATCACACAGGGATATTTCCGGATGCTTGAACTGCGGAAGTGGCCCCCGCTGATCACCCCGAAATCCTCCCCGTAAAACAGCCCCATCGACTGGGCCGTCTCCATGACAACATCCGCAAAATAATCGCTCCGGCAAAGAAACATCACCGGAGACTCGGCGTTCGACAAAAGCCGACGCACCTCCGATTCCGCGATATCCCGCAGCGTCGGAAGAGAACGCTGGCTGAAAGAACGCATGTTGATGCCCGCTTTTCCAAGCGTGTTGAGAATCGCATCCAGCAGAATATTGTCGCCTGAACGCCAGCCGCTGTACATTAAAAGGACAAAATTCTCAAACCCCGACTCAACCGCGTCCTGCGCCATCAGTACCCCGGTCTGCGATTGATCCGCATCCAGCGAGGCCAGGTTCGTGATGCCGGGATACACGCTGCCGAAGGCCACGGCAGGAACCCCCTCAGAGGCCACATAACGCTGCACCTCCTCGGTGCTCCGAATCAAAATCAGCCCCTCCGAATCCGCATGGGCCTTGATTTGCGGAAGAATCCGCTTCATGTAACTGTAGGGGTTGTCTTCCGGAACATAATGAACCTGTACCGCCGTGTTCGGCGATCCCTCCTGGATCGATTCAATAAACGCCATGTCCTTGATTTCCGTCAGATAACAGTAGCTCAGCGGCATAAAGATATGAACCACCCGGAGATAATCAGAGGGCCGGTCTTTCAGATCCGAGACATTCTCCCCGACAAAGGTCCCGCTCTTGCGCATACGCATCAGAACTCCGTTTTCCGCCAGCAGATTCAGCGCTCGATGGGCCGTGACGGTACTGACCCCGTACATCTTGCCGATTTCGTGAGCCATGAAGTAACGATCGCCCGGCCTCAGTCCTCGGGCGGCCACGTCATTGCGAAGCTGTGAAACAAGAACGTCAAGTTTCGAGCTTTTGATCTTTTTGTCTTTGCTTTTAATCATGCCGATGCCATTCTCAAATAAATCACCTGGAAATACAAAAAATTATCCCCGCAAGAACCTCTGCCTGCCGGACAGAATCAATCCTCCCAGACCGAACAGAATCATCGTCGCCGGTTCCGGAACATCAAAACGAACATAATCCAGTTCGTATTGGCCGCTGACCGCCCCGTCAATATCTCCCAGGTAGCAACGACGTGGACTCGAGGTCCACGTCACGTCCAGCATATCGGCGACCAAGACCCCATCTCGATACAAAGAACTCTTGCCCGATTCCCCCGGGTACCGGATAATCCGGAAGGTGTGAAAATCGTCCGTGTTATCTCCGGTATTAATGAGAATATCATCCTCCCCGTCAACATACCACAGCAAATGGTCATCATTGATGTAAAAGACATCGGTCAGAGCGCTGCCAGTCGGACTGATTTGGGCCTTGTAAGCGCCGGTGCCCGCTGTCCATGCCGTGATCTTGACCCGAAGCTCAAGCTGATATCCGGTCTCCGCTGTGATGGAGGCCACCGGCCAGATCCCCGCCCAGTTGTCATCATTAGACATGATCCCGCCGCTGGTCGCGCTGGTGTTAATCAGAATGCCGTCTAAAAGGGTAAAATGGCTTGAGCTGGTCTGAATCCAGTCTCGCAGGCCGTCGTTGTTTAGGTCCACATTGGCCGCATCCCACGGCAGATAGTCCATCTCGTACTTGTACGCGAAAGCTGACGAATCCGTCAACGCCGCCGCAGAAAACGACGAGACAACGGCAAGCAGAACCGCAACCGTAATGGTTTGAACATTGAAATGTGACATCTTTCATACCTCCTCGCAAACAAAGTAATTTTATTCAGTATACATAATTTATCCAACAGATTACTATGGAGCTTTCTTTTTCATTCAAAATCCTCCCATTTTGGTTTCTGGATCCATTCTATTCCTAAAAGTGCCAACCATTCATTTACCCAGCACATCAAGAGCATGTCATTAATGTATAGTTATAAGAACTTGTTGTCAATATTAAATTCTATAAAATTCATTTTTTTTTAAAAGGAGAACCATTCGACCAGGAAATATATCGTATGTATTTTATTTATAATAGTTTATGTGATAGCCGAAAAAAGAATGTCTACATGAGAAAAGAATTTTTTTTAACCCCTACTGATCCAGCTTGATCCGCACAGTGGGATCGCTATCGGCGGTGGCCTTGATGCATTTGCCGAGTTTCTTGTTGGCCCTGGGCAAGTCAAAGACCCTCTCAATGGCCAGCGCCTCCAGCTGATTAGACGGGATGTCGACCTTAGCAATGCCGATCAAATCTTCCTGAGCAACCATATCCCGAACCTACGACCTAGC
>JAHDQI010000405.1 GCA_018433925.1 Phycisphaerae bacterium
TATTCTTCTGCACAAATCCGATTTTGTATTTGAGCGACTCCACCAGTTCCATCTGCTGCCGCTTCGAATCCTCATCCTCTTTCGAGGAAAGCATTTTTCGCAGAAAACGGGACATCCCCGTCTCAAAATCTCTCGGCCGAAAATAAATATTCGAAAAATTCTTCAAATGAACCAGCCGGGCAATCGAATAAAGAATCTCCCGCTCTTCCGGAGTCAGCCCGAACAGGTTGGCCTTCTCCTCAAAAATGTGGTACTGCTTTTGCTTGCTTTTTTCCCTGTGCTGCTGGCGAATCGCCGCCAGAATCAAAAGCAGCACAAAAATGACCGACCACCCCAGGATCACAAACCACTTGTTCGTCAGCAGCGCATACAGCCCCGACTGCGGAGACGAATCCAGGTTCCGCATCGCCTCAAACCGCTCATAAGGCGATAAGCCGCCGGCCGATAAAATGGGTTGGAGCCACAAACAATACATATCGCTTCCTGAATTACCGAATCAGGTTCGTCAGTTCCCGAAGCACATCATTGGCCACACGAATCGTTCGCGCATTGGCCTGGTACCCGTTTTGCGCCTGCATCAGGGTCACAAATTCCGTCGCCACATCCACATTGGAGTTTTCCAGACTTTTCCCCGCAATCGTCCCGGCCCCCCCGTTGGCCGCCATCGTCGCAATCGCGTCCCCGGAGTTCGCCGTCGGCACAAAGTAGCCGTTGCCGATTGCTTCCAGGCCGCCCGGGTTCTGAAACATCCCAACCTGAAGGGCCGCCACATTCACCTTCACACCGTTGGTAAACGTCCCAATCAGCATCCCCGTCTGGTCAATCGTCACATTGGAAAGGGAGCCGGCCGAATACCCGTCCTGCGTCAGCGCCGCGGCGCTGGACTGCTGCGAAGCAAACTGCGTCAGCCCCGTAAATTCTCCCGGCGTACCCAACGACAAACTGATGCTCTGGATCACGTTGGGATTGCTGTCAAACTGCACGCCGATGGTGGAGGTTTCCCCCGAAACACTCAGCCCCTTAAACGAACCGTCCGGGTTAAACTCAATCCCCGAAATGCGGCGGTTCAGCGCGCTGGAGCCGTGAATGTCATAATCCGACCACGAACCGGCCCGCTCCCCCGTGATGGACTCGACAACCAAATCCCAGACATTCGTGGAATCGGTCTTGACAAACGTTCCGCTCAGCACATGCTGCTCGCCCATGTTGTCATAAATCGTAATCTTGAAATTCTTGGTGTCGTTGCCGCCCAGTGTCACATAATCAAAAAACGTCGGCATCGTCATATCATCCGACCCGGCCGGCACATAGGTCATATCCGTAATCGTCGAAAGGTTGTAGCCCGAATTATTCGCCGTCACCACAATCTGTCCGTCCGCGTTCAGGGTCGCCGTCGAATCCGTAAACAATCCCGATATCTGATCCAGCAGATCCTGCACCGTCTCTCCCGCCCCCGAGGCCGCACCCGTCCAGGTCACCGGCTGATTGGTAAAGGCCGTTCCGTCCTCCAGCATCCCCGATATCAAAATCGTGCCCGTATCCTCCTCCCCCAGGGCCGTATTCCATTGGTCCAGGTCCGAAATATACGTTGTATTCGTGGCCACGGAATCCCCGCCGTTAATCGTAAAGGACAGATCAGAGCGGAACTTATGAACCGTCGCGTCAGTGGCCTCCGCCGAAGCCCGAAGGTTGCCGTTCAGCGTGACCTCCGTGGTCGCACGAGCGGGCATCGAGGCGTCCCACGGAATATGAATACTCGTATCCCCCGCCGTCTGAAACCCTTCCGATTCGCCGTAGTTGCCCATCCGCTGAACCATATACCCCGTTGCCGGGTCCACCAGCGTATTGTTCGCGTCCACCGCGAACGAGCCGATTCGCGTATAAACATTCTGAGAACCGTTATTCAGCACAAAATATCCCGACCCGTCAATCGCCACATCCAGGTCCTGTCCGGTCGATACAATATTGCCCTGGCTCATATCCCGACGAATCGAGGCGACCCCCACCCCGCTGCCCATCTGCTGCGGATTGACGCCGCCCAGCGATCCGGAAGGACCGCTCGCACGCCGGACCGTCTGACTCAGCAGCTCGGCAAACGTCACCGAACTGCCCTTATACCCCACCGTATTCACATTCGCCAGGTTGCTGCCCGCCACATCCAGCATCGCCTGATGCGCCTTCAATCCCGATACGCCGGCCGATAATGCGGAACCCATAATTCGTCTCCCTTACACAAACAGTTAAAGGTTAATCCCCTGGATCTCATCCAGTTGCACCAGGATACTTTCTTCGCTGATCGAGGTGTCCGGATTCTGGATCTCTGTCTTGACCTCCAGAACCGGCTCACCCTCAACAAATTGAATCCGCTCAACACTCCCTTCCAGCACCCGCTGATGAAGCTCACTGTACAAAGCAACCTCATTACCCAGCAGGGACCGCGCATAGTACA
>JAHDQI010000192.1 GCA_018433925.1 Phycisphaerae bacterium
GCCAGCAGCATATTCGGGCCGTCCACGCGGTGGATATTGACCGTCCCCGGTCCGTGGAGACATCGGCAGCAGTAGGGAAAGGTCACCGCCTCGGCCAGCACGACGGGCCGGTCCATCCCCAGTTCATCCCAGATTTTTCGAAAGATGAGCGTCCCGCCGCTTCCCGGCCATAAGATCAGGGCCTGCGGTTCCTTCAGGTGCGGGGCAATCTCCCGCGCCAGCCGTTCATGGGTCAGGGCCTGTGTCGCGACCTGGATGACATCGGCGCCCTCCACGGCCGCGGCCAGATCCGTCGTAGCCCGTTCAATCCGGGCAAACCCGGTGCGGGCAATGCCGGTCACCTCGATGCCGCCGTTGCGGATCACCGGATCGATATTCCGGGAGTACTCCGGAAATTCAAACAAATGACACCGATGTCCGGCCAGGGCCATGTCTCCGGCGATAGCCGTCCCGCCGTTTCCGGCTCCGATAATGCAAATCGTTTTTTTTGTTTTCACAGTTTGTGTCCTCAGGGGTTAACTGGATTGGGCTTCAAGAATCTCCAAAGGCGGATTGGTTTTCCATTTTCCGCGTGTAAAATCGGGGATGTCCACCGGCTTGCTTCGTTCGGCGACAGACTGTTCGCTCAGGGGACTGATGACGCTCCAGGCGGCCGCGTCGTAAACATCCAGATCGAACGGCTGTCCCTTTCGAAAGGCCTCGATCAGACGGTACATCATAATGTAATCGGCCCCGCCGTGGCCGTACTGGCCGGCGACCAGGCCCAGGGTTTTCCACAGCGGATGGGCGTATTCCTCCCGGTATCCGGCGGTGCTTTCCCATTCCTCAGGCCGCGTTCTGCCTTCAATATGAATCCGGTCCGCGGTGCCCAGGATGAGGCCTTTGGTCCCCTGGGCCCGGTAAATCATATCAAACGGGCGGGGAAGCTGAGCATCATAATACAGGGTAATCGTCAGTCCGTTTACCGTGCGGATCAGCGTGGTGCTGATGTCGCCCTGCTGATACGCCTGTTTGGCGGAGGGATGATCTTTCCCGAAATGCTCCTCGGCGTAAACATGCATCCCGCGCGATTTGCTGGACATGGAAACCAGGTAATCAAACCGGTCGCCTCGATGGATGTTCATCCACTGGGCCGCCGGGCCGACGGCATGGGTCGGATACAGGTTGCCGTTGCGGGTCAGCATATCTTGGGCCCGCCACAGCAGCGAGCCGTCCGATCCGAATCGTACCCCGCGGACATCGTGCTGGTAGCCGGTTTCGGCGTGGATCAGTTCCCCCAGCAGTCCCCCGCGAACCATCTTCAGGATCATCAGAACATCGTACCCGTAGCAGTAATTTTCAAGCAGGGCGCATTGCCGATGGGTCTGCTCGGCCGTCTCGACAAGCTGCCAGCATTCTTCCAGCTCGTAAGTCGCGTGCACTTCCGTGGCCGCATGTTTGTTATTTTTCATCGCGCAGACGCACACCGGCACATGCCAGTCAACGGGGGTCGCGGCAATGACCAGATCCAGCTCTTCCGTTTCGCAAAGCCGCTGGAAGTCCCGCTCGTCCCGCGTATAACGTGTGGGCCTGGGGTGTCCGGCTTCCCGCACAATCGTCTGTGCGTTTTCGGCACGCTCCGGCAGGATATCGCACACGGCACAGACGACGTTGCCCTTCAGGTTCAGCAGGATACGAAGCAGATCCGTCCCGCGGCCGCCGACGCCGACCAGTCCGATCCGGACCGGATCGGCAGGACTATAGGGACTGATTTTGGCCGGGGTCTTTGAGGCAACCCCAAGTCCCCCGAAGGCCATGCCGGTGCCCAGTGCCGCTGTCGCCTTCAATAGCTGTCTTCGAGTAAAAGGTGTTTGATTCATTGGGATCGTTTAAAAAAGGGATTGTTGAACATCGAGATAATCCATTCCGAACATGTACCGTTTGATCGCCGCCGGGTTTGTGCCGACGATCTCAACGGTCAGGATGTGCCGTCCCGGCTCCAGTTCAAATTTGCCGAGGTTGATTTCCTGGGTTGCGATGACCCCGTCCGGATGATACAGATCGATGGGTTCGAGGATCTTTTTTCCATCGAGGGCAAACCGGACAATGCCGTAGTCGGCGGCCTTGGTCAGGCGGGTGGTCAGGTTGTATGTCCCCGGGGTTTTGATGTCGATCCCGATTTTCAGAGGGGCGCCCAACTGGCCGACCCACCAAAGCTGATAGTCGTCTCTCCATTTGTCGGCGCGGAAAGAACCCATGTGCTGCTCTTCAATGGAACCGGCGGGTTTTTCCAAAACGAGGATGCCGGCCAGGTCCATCGGGTAGGTAAGCTGGGTGGTATAATCAATCCGTTCCTCCGGCGGGACCGGCCGGTAGGGATCGTCGCCGCCCGGCGCCTGGTACCAGTAGGCCGTGCAGGCATACTGCGTGGGCCGCTGGTTGGAAAAATATTTTTCAATCGTTCCCTCAAACGAGGTCTGGAAGGGGATGTTGTCCATGATGTGCCAGCGGTTTACGGAAATATGCCCCTTGTTGCCTTCGCTGATGGTCTGGTTATGATAGGGCCTCTGAAACAGCGCCGGATCGCTCCAGGCGTATCCGAAATAGTCTTCCGAACCGGTGCCGTAGGTGGAAGGAAATTTTTCTCCGTCAACGAAGAATTTTTCATCGCCTTCCCCCCACCATCCGCCGCGCGGGTTCCAGATCATCAGCGCCACGCCCAGAAAACGCCCGCGCCCGGAGGTTTTCAGCAGGGTCCAGTCGATCCAGCGTTCTTTTTCCACCGGCAGAAAGGCATCTCGATGCCATTTGGCATGGAATCGCCCGTAAGAGGAGGCAGCCAGGGTGTGAGGCGCATGGGTGATTTCCACCGACAGCGGCCGGGTCTGGCTGCCTTCATTAATCAGTTCGATTTGTGCGGCCTTTTCAAACGGCATATACCAGTTGGAATAGAATTCTTCTTCTGTGATCCCCAGCGGCAGCGAGCGATACCGATTGGCGCCGGGGCCGGTCCCAAAGAAATCCCCCAGCGGGGTCCAGACACTTGGAGTCGGCTCCCCGTCCCAGAAAATCTGCAGGGCCAGTTCCCGCAGCATGGCTCGCTGCGGCTCCGGATCTTCCGGCACCTGGGTGCGGATTTTCAGAGACAAAATAGCCCGTTTGCCTTCCAGCCGAACGGCTTCCTGTTGGCCCGGTTCTAAGCGAAACGTGAAGGTTTCGGTTTTTTGATCGGGACTGGATCGAAAAGAGTGCGGCCCGGATTGTTCCAGAAATTCATTCGCCTGATCGAGGGCCTCGTTCTCTTCGGCGCTCAGGTTCATGGAAAAGGTGGGCACACGCGTGCCTTTGGGAAACAGGGTATAGGTAAAATGATGGAATTCGCCGTAGTTTTTGTCGGCAACAATTTTGCAGGATTTCTGAAACGGAATCGGGGTGTAGTTGTTTTTTCCGCTGGCGACATGATAAACCAGGGCCGAACGGGTAAACGGCTGCACCCGGCCGCTGAAATAATCCTCAAACGGAAGATCCACGGCCGGCTCAGAGGCCCCGTCCAGGTAAATGCGAACATGCCCGCTTTGCGGGGTCGCTGACCAGATCCTCCAGAGGCACCCGGGGCCGTCCATCTCCGCCAGCACGAGCTTGCCGTCCTCGATCCGGATCCATCCCAGCCCGCCGAACCCGTCGCTGTTGGCGTCCCAGTTGACGTATTTCCCGGTGGCTTCATCGTAGTCGCTCGAACGGTCATAGCTGGACCACTGGCGACACTGCTCGCCCTTGGCCGGCAGGATGGCCGGAAATTCCAGATCGGTCAGCCGATCCGCCAGGTCCTGATACGTATAGGATGGCTGCGCACATCCGGTTTGCATGAGAACCAGCAGCAGAATTCCCGCCTGTGAAATCTGTTTCATCGTAGGTTTCCTTTCCTTGTCCTGTAGGGGAGACAGTTTAATACCAGCCGATTTCCTGTTCTTTCTTTTGAATTTGTGTTTTGCGAAATTGCTTTGGGCTCGATCCCGCATGTCGTTTGAAGGCCGCTGAAAAACTGAATGAATCGGCGTAGCCGAGCAGCCGGGCAATGGATTTGATCATAAAGTCCGTGTTAATCAGGTATTCCTGCGCCTGCTGCATGCGCAACCGGGTGACCATTTCCATCGGTTTGTGTCCGGAGAAGCGGGCGCTGACTTTATACAGATGCTGCGGGGAGATCCCGACTTCCTCGGCCATTTCCTCAACAGTCCAGTGATGGCTCAGGTTGGCGCTGACGGTATCCCAGAGCTTGTACAGCCGTTGTTTCATTTCCCGGTGGGCGGGGCCTTCCTCCATATCCAGTTCCCGTTCGAGGTTCAGCACGATCAGTTCGGCGTAGTGGCGTGCGGCCAGACGCGCCCGGTTTTCGTTTCGCAGCGTTTCAGCCAGAAAGCCCTCGACCGCGGCCTTCAGTTCCTGGCACGTCAGCGAAAGCCGCACATGCGGCTTGCTGTCGTGCAGATGGTTCCAGGGATAGGTGTTGGCCAGGTAAAACCACATGGCCTTCCAGGCCGAGCCGACCATTTCATAGCGATGCCACTGGTGGGCCGGCAGGATCGCAACCTGACCCGGCTCAATCGGTTTCCCCCGGCGGGGGGATTCGGCCGTGTACAGGATGCTGTCGCCTTCGACGGAAAAGATCAGCACATGCACAGCCGGGTCCTTGCGGAATACCTCACACCGGCCCCGCAGGTCACACAGAGACGCCAGCACCACCTCTCGTTCCCGAATCGGCGCCGCATCCGGGTGATTCAGATGAAGCTGCCGTCGGTCCGATTCCGGAGATACAATCAGGTTATCTGCAAGATATTTAAGACTTTTAGCCATATTATGAAAATCGTTATTAATTAGAAGGTTAATTGAATATAGTCTATTTTGAGTTCTTAAAGCAAGAAAAAAATACAAAATTAATCAGCCCCTTCAAGCTTTTATTCCTTTTGATTTGCGATTAATTCATATAAATACACAAAAATAAGCTAAAAATGAGACTTATAAACATGTTTTTGAGAGTCCTTGCTATTCCAAAAAAACTGATTCAGGCATAGAATTAAAGAAAAAGTGTTCCTTGGCAAGGATTTGCCGTGATACGCAAAAAAAGATTATCGAATACAAACAGACCTCTTGATAACGATCCGGCGATCGAATCCAGCCAAAAGTTTTCATCACATATTAATTTGAGAGTTTGGAGTATTCCTTTCTTAAATCGTGATTTTGTACAATGGATGATGTCGAGAAATATAACAAGGGGTCTTCTCGGCGTAAAATCGGCTACTTCGGAAATTCAGGTAATCTAATTGGAGGCGGACAAATGAGATTCAGTACAGCAATGGCAGTCATTTCCTGTGTGTTCTTCGGCCTCGGCGCCACAGTTTTTTCAGATCTGATTTTGTATTACGATTTCGAAAATCCGGACCCCAATCAGGTGGTTGATCTGTCTTCCTATGGGAACGATGGACAACTGGTTGCCGATACCGAGGCCGGCGAACCGGCAACTCCGTTGTCGGGTACCACCAAACCGGACTGGATTGAAGGCGTCCGGGGCGATGGGGCCTTGCAGTTTTGTGCCGGCACGGACAACTACAACAGCGTCTGGGTTCCCAAGAGCGATTCCCTGACCGATCTGGGCGGCCGGTGGGCCTTTAGTGTATGGATTCGGCAGGACAGCCGGGATACGACCCCGGGCGGCGGGGCGGGCTATCCCCGCGTGATTTCCTGCGCCAATTATGAAATTGAACTGGGCGTGCCCGGCTGGGAATACGACTACTTCTGGCCGTACAACAATGCCCCATGGCAAACGGATATCGGCACCTCCTATATCGGCGCCGGCGGTTCCCTGGGCCAGTGGTATCACATGGCGCTGGTGTACGACGGAACCGATCTGAGGAAATACTTCAATGGCGTCCTGGTGGCCGACAGTGTGAAGAATATCCCTAACGAGTTAATCCATGATGAATGGAGCACTCATGGTTGGATAGACTCATCTTTAAAGCTGGCTTGTCAAACCTGGCCCAACAAGGACTGGTTCATCGGGGCCCTCGATGACGTGGCGATTTGGTCCTACGGGCACCTGGACGCCGAGGCGGTAGCCGGCCTGTATGAGGGGACGTATACCCCCCTGACCGTACCGTTCATTAAGGAACCCGTCAAGGTGCCTGAACCGCAGCCGGCCGGCAGTTATCTCTTAAATTCTACGTTTATCAATGAACATGGACACCCCGCCGGATTGTCGCTCGGGCTGGATCAATCCAGGTCGCCCTGGACCCCCTGGAATTGGCATATTACCAACAATTCCGGTATTTCGACCGGATATGGAATGCAGAATGTCTCCCTGTGGGACGGCGGAGAGCCCAATGTCATCCGCTACGCAGCGTTTATCACCACGGAGGTCCAACTGCATCAGGAGGCCAATCCCGCGGCAGGGTCCTGGCAGCCGATCCGCGAAGACATCCGTTATAACCTCAAGGCCCGTGTGGCCGGCGAAAACGCGGTCGGGAATGTCATCAAGGTTGCGTTCTACAAGCGATCCCAGGCAGATCCCAATTACGCCGAGCCGATTGTGGACCCGAATACAACGGCAATTACCGTTACCGAAGATCGAAAATGGCAGAACATCTATGCCGACTATACCAGCGGCGCAGACGATGACTTGAAGTATTTCCAGGTCATCGCCACGATCGAGCAGAAGGACGGCCCCGGAGTCGGCGAAACCTGGGCCTATTTTGACAGCATTGTGATCGATGTGGATGCGCCGGTATCCTGCAAGGGCGTCAAAAATCTGGGCCTTTTGAACGCGGCCGATTTTGACGAGGATTGCCAGGTGAGCATGACGGACCTCGCTGAGGTCGCTGCCCAGTGGCAGGATGCCATTGCCCTCGAACCCCGCTCAACGGCGACCGAATTGCTGGCCAATCCCGATTTCTATCTGGATGTGGACCGGGTTGCCGATCTCGGCGATTCCGATGGCGGCTCGCCGAGCGGATGGACATTTCAGCCGGATACAACGGAGCCGAACAAAGCCGGCATCTGGAATCGGGCCGATGCCGGGTTTATTAACTCGCCGGGAGCGGGAGACTATCAACCGGCAGGCGGTTCCGTGGCGGCCTTTATTGATTTGGATACAAAACTGGTGCAAATTGCAGAGACCCCGGTGATCAGCGGAACAACGTATTATCTGTCCGCGATGGTGGCCGGCTCAGAAAATAGTTATCAGAATATCATTCGGGTCACCTGGGACTACGTGGATGATCCGGTCAATCCGACAACCGCTGTGGAAGTGGCGGTTCGGGATTTTGTTCTTCCCGTCAATACGGTCTGGCGAAAGCTGACGGCCGAATACACCGCCGGGGCCGCCGGGGCCGGAAAGTACCTCCGGGTAACCTGTGAATATCTCGAACCCGGCGAGCCGGCCGAAGAAGACAGTTGGGCCCTGATTGGCTATGCCTCCATCGATACCGCCAGGCCCGCTGACTGGCCCCGGGTCAATCTGCTGACCAACGGTGATTTTGAGGAGGTCAGCAATCTGTCCTCGGAAGATCAGCTCAAATTGCTGGCCACGGACAGCGATTGGGTAGCCCATACCTCGGGCGATCCGTCCGGCTGGGCGCCGGGATGGACCTATGGAGACGGCAAGGGGCAGGGCTATCAGATGGCCACCAGCAACGGCCTGCAGTGTATGCTCTGGGCGCCGCCGTCCCAGCCGGTGCAGGGAAGAACCCAGGAACTGTCCGTCAGTCCCCCGGCCGGTTTTCCGCAGGTGCATTTGACCGGCGGCCGGGTCAGCATCTGGCTCGAAGCCAATTATCCCGATATGTTCGGAGTTGGAAATCATGGCCCCGTCTCCATGATCTATCAGAAAGTCAATGCGCCGACGATTGAGCAGGGCAAAACCTACTACCTTGATTTTACCGCCTGCTCCAGTTGGGGCCAGGTCAATGACGAGGGTTCCCTCTGGCCGGACAATGACCCGAACTTCACCGTGGAAGTATACTGGGTCGCGCCCGGACAGAACGATCTGACCGGAACAAAAGGCGTCCACTGGGACTCAATCGCCAGGGCGGTTGCCTTCGCCGATGACAACATGGGCGCAGCCGGCGGAACCTGGCAGGTCGGACAGGTCAGTTTTACCGCCGACGCTGCTCAGGCGGGCAAGCATTTCTTTGTCCGGGCCTTTGGTTCATTCCCCTATGCCACCTTCGAAGAGATCTTCCTGAGCGAGCAGCCCAGGCCGGCTGTCGGGGCCTATACCTGCTATGAACTGAACAATAAATATCCCGATCAGGGGCTGGCCTCAGACCTGAACGGAAATTGCAAAATTGACATAGGAGACCTTGAGTTATTCGCGATTCAATGGCTGGATTGCGTGGATCCGGCCGGATGTCTGTAAAAAATGATTCGAATAACGAGACCGTACTTTTTTGGAGGATGGAAAGATGAAGAAAGCAGGATTGTGTTTGATGGTGTGTTTGATGGCAGTGACCGTGCAGGCGAGTCTGCGGGCGTACTGGACGTTCGATGAGGGATCCGGCAGTTATGCCTTTGACTCATCGGGCAACGACAACCACGGGCTTCTGGTGGCCGACACCGAACACGGAGATTCGGCTGCGCCGCTGACGGGCACGACTCAGCCCAACTGGATCGCGGGCGTCAGGGGCACAGGAGCCCTTGAGTTTTGCGCCGGCGAGAACAACTACAACAGCGTCTGGGTCGCCAAGAGCGACTCGCTCAAGGACCTGATGGGGTATTGGAGTTTCAGCCTGTGGCTCCGGGAAGACAACAAGGATGCAGGCCCCAGCGGCGGCGGGTATGATCGGGTGATTTCCTGTCCCAACTATGAGATCGAGCTGGGCGCTGCCGGCTGGAATTACGACTATTTCTGGCCCTATAACACGTCCTCCATGCAGACCGATATCGGCGCCAATTACGGAACCCTTGGACAGTGGTATCATATGGCGGTAACGTATGACGGTCAGTACCTGCGAAAATATCTCAACGGCGGCGAAGTGTACAGCAGTTATATTCCCGGCGTGGGACTTCACAACAGTTGGGACGACAGCGGCTGGGCCGATGCGGTCTTCAAACTCGGCTGCCAGACCTGGCCGAACAAGGACTGGTTTGAAGGGGCCATGGATGATGTAGCGATCTGGGGCGATCAGTATTTGACCGCCGATCAGGTCCTCGGCCTCTATGAGGGGACGCTGACTCCGATGGATATTCCCGAACCGGCTTCGCTGGCCCTGCTGGCGCTGGGTGGGTTGCTGCTTCGGAAGAAAAACTAAAACCGAACAGGTTTTGTCGTATTTCGTAGAAGAGACCGGAGCTGATCTTTAACAAGGCAAGAGGGGATATTTCTTCCGGGAGGTATCCCCTCTCTTTTTCCTGTTATGAAAAGGGCCGCACAGTCACAAAAAACAAGGGGTGTATTGTGAAGCGAAAAAAAGCGTTTACTTTAATCGAGCTGCTGGTTGTGATTGCCGTCATCGCCACACTGATTGGGGTGCTGGTGCCGGCCCTGCGCAAAGCCAAAGACATGGGACGGCGGATTGTCTGCCTGTCCACCATCAAGTCTTACGCGCTGGCCAACATCATGTATGCCGAGCAGAATAACGGGCTGGCGGTTCCCTTTTCCCAGGAAAGCAGCGACCCCGCTCACGTGGGACCGTTTGGCTATTGGGATGAACGCTGGCCGGAAAATATGGAATACCGGAATTACCTGTCTCTTTCGGCGCGGGTGGAAATCACCGATCATGGCTGGGAAGACCCTTTCCTTTCCCCGGAGGAACTGATGTGCCCGGCCCAGCGGTACCCGAAGACCCCGCAGGATCTGCAGGAAGTCTACAACCTCTTTGGCTGGAGAATCCGCTTCAGTTATGCCCTCAACACGGAACTGTGGGCCGCCGGCAGTGCCAACGATCTGACCGTCTGGTATCCGAGCGACAGGAAATACAGGGGGCACAAACTGACGAATATGAAAAATCCTTCCGGGAAGCTGATGTTTGTCGATTCCAATTCCTATCAGACCCGCTATGAGCGGGCGACGTATTACCGCTACTGGGATGAATATGGAGATACGCTCGTTTTGGAAAACGAATTTCAGGTGGCCTATCGCCACAGTGAGGGTTCATCGGTGGCGTTTTTTGACGGCCACGTTGAATATTACACAAAGGAAAAGATCTTCAATGAAGACAACCCCGTCCCCCTCTCCAATGTAAGGGGACGCTATCCCGAACCGCTCTGGGATGTCGAATAAAATGGAACAAGCCGAGCCATGTGCCGGAATAAACGGACCGCAGTCGGAATTCATCCGGTTTGGAAAAAAGAAAAACACCGCCTTCTTGTGAATCATTTCTTTTCATGGTTCCCGTTTTGAATTACAATTTCCCGGTCAAATCGGACTCAGTTTAGCAGGAGATTTGTTATGAACAGCAGCCAAAACAGAAACGCCGCAGCAGGGACCGCTTTGCTTGTTTTCTTCATGGCCTCTCTTGCCGGGGCGGCGGACACACGCGATCTCTATTATGCCCACCCGGCCGCGGCCGATGAATACGGGGTACTGGCGCCCTGGAACAGCGGACAGAACGGCCCGCTGGATAGACGCCTGCGGATTGCCGTCGAGGTTCTCAAGCGGTATCCCTGGGTCGACCGGAAAAAGGCCGTCATGGCCGCTCCCGATTTTGTCTACAACTCCCACTGGAGCATCAAAGACGACGGGACCATCCTGATTCCGCCGACCAATGACTGGATGTGCGGCGACCTGAGCCAGCGGGCCTGGAGCATCATCAAGGGGCTGACCGCCTATTACCAGTACAGCAGCGACCCCATTGCGTTTCTCTATATTCCCCTGACCGCCGATTACATCCTCGACTATGCCCAAACCAGCGAGGATCATGACTGGCCCCGCTTCCCCATCGCCACCCCCACCAGCGGAAAGGCCTATGGAAAATGCATCCAGGAGGCCCGCACCCAACTGGACCTGTGCGCCATTGTCGGCACGGAAATCCTGCGGGCCTATAAACTGACCGGCGAGGAACGCTATTTTGAAGCCGCCCGCCACTGGGGCGATGTCTTTGCCGAAAAATGCAACCTCGATCCCGCGATGCCGCCGTGGAACCGCTATACCCATCCCGAGGTCGTCGGCTGGTCCGACGAGCTGACCGGAAGCACCACGCTGATCCTTGACTTTCTCGATGAACTGATCCGCATGGGTTATACCGGCAGGGATCGCGCCATCCTCACCGCACGCGATGCCGGCCGGCGCTATGTGCGGCGATTGATCGAGAACGAATGGCTGGAAAACGATACCTGGGGCCGCAATTACTGGGACTGGGACAATCCCGTGATCTGCGGCATCGTCTCGATGTGCGGCGATTACATCATGAAAAATCCGCAGGTCTTCCCCGGCTGGCAGACCGATCTGCGAAACATCCTCACGCTGATCTTCAACCGCAACGGCGCCGATCCCTATTCCCACGGCGATGTCTACCACGGCGCCTGGGCCTTTCCCGAATCGGCCACCTGCTGCGGCACGTCACTTTCATACAATCAATATACCGCCGCCCCGACCCTGCTGCGGCTGGGAGTGCTGGCCGGCGACGACCGGATCCATGAAATCGGTCGACGCATGATGATCATGGCAACCTACGACAGCCATGAAAACGGGGTCGTTCACGACGGACTCTTCGGCGAGGCCGTCGCAACCAAGGAATGGTCCAACCTGGCTCACCCCTGGCCCCTGTGCCAGGTCATGGAGGCCCTGGCCTGGACCCCGGATCTGTTCGGACCCAAACGCGAAAATCACATCATGCGGAGCACCTCGGTTGTCAGCCGCGTCGTCTATGAGAAGAACCGCATTGAATATACCACCTTTGACGCCCCCGAAAATACAGTCGATGTGCTGCGCCTTTCCTTTTCTCCGCAAGCGGTAACCGCCGACGGCAGAGCCCTGAAGCCGATCTCGTCCCTCAATCGAAACGGATACACAATCAAACCCCTGCCGGACGGCGATACGATTGTGGAAATTCGTCATGACCGGGCACGAAACATTGTGGTAACGGGCACGGACGATCCGCAGCGGCAGATCGACGATGAGGACCTGGAGTTCACCGGCGACTGGAAAAAACGTTCCGAAAAGGCGGCCCTGGGCGCAACCCTGCGCACGGCCTCGAAAAAAGGCGCCTCCCTGCGGGTCTCTTTTGAAGGCAATCAGGTTCGTGTCCTCGGCAGCGTCGGACCCGGGGGCGGACTGGCCGAGGTCTATCTCGACGGCGAAAAGCAGCAGACCCTCATAGACGCCTGGAATCCCGCCGACCGCCACAGGCAACTGCTGTATTACAGCAACGGCCTGTCCCAGGCACGCCACGAACTCAAAATCGTCCTGCTCGGCCGGGGCAACCTCATCTCCAAAGGCAGTGAGATTGCCATCGATGCCGTTCAGGTTTCAGACGCCTCGGCCGACCGCGATTTCGGCGCCGGGTCCGGCCCGACCGGGGCCCAGCGGATGATCTTCGGCTACCCCCATCGCCGGGATTATATCGATTCCGAAGGCAATGCCTGGCGACCTGCCACCGAATGGGTCATCCGGAGCGGATATGGAAAAGATACGGTCAAAGAGGCCTGGTGGACCGATCGCCGAAGCATGTATATCGGCAATACGGACGATCCTGAACTGTATCGTTACGGCGCTTTCGGGCAGGAATTCTGGGCCAATCTGACCGTCGGACCCGGTACCTATTCGGTGACCCTGAAGTTTGCGGCAACCCCGCTCCACTGGTTCCTCGAACGCAACAAAGACAATCACCGCATCTCGCATACCGTGCAGGCCTCGATCAACGGAAAAGAGGTAATCCGGGACATGAATATCGAAAAGGCCGCCGGCGGTCTGTTCCGCGCCGTCGACAAAACCTTCGAAAGAATTGAGCCGAAAAACGGGATCATTGAGGTTCGCCTCAAAGGAGCCGATGAGCAGGGAGCCATCCTGCAGGCCCTCGAAATCCGCCCGATGACCGACCCATAAGGATGCTTCTCTATGAATGATCGGGAACGATTCAAAGCGGTTTGCCGGGGACAGCAGGTTGATTATGTTCCGCTGATTGGCCTGCCGGGCGCCTCGGGGCTGGCCTTTGGCGGGGCCTGGGGACAGATTTACCGGCGCCTGCTTGATACCGGAATGCCCCCCGAAGTACAGGGATGGAATGTTCAGTCCCAATGGGATCCGGAGGCGGCCCGGTCCTGGTCCGAGTACTGGGGCACGCTGACCCCTCTTCATATCGACTTCTGGCCCTGCGAACCCTGCGAGGGAATCCGTTCAAAGACCTACCAGAAAGACGGGTATGAGATCATCGAGTACAATACCGGGGCCGTCACCCGGCAGGTGCGGGACGCCGAAAATGCCTATTCCATGCCTGATTTTATATCCTATCACGTCCGTGATCGCCAAAGCTGGGAATTCTATAAAAAACGTAACACCCCCGGCCCGTTGTGGTCCAAAGAACAGATTCGGCAGGCCTGCCGCCCGTATGCACAGCGCGACAAGCCCCTGTTTCTGCCGCTGCTTTCAACATGGGGAGCCGTCCGCGATCTGGCCGGTCCCCAGCACGCCTGTACGATGCTGTATGACGATCCCGAATTGGCCCGGGAGATCATTGACTGGCAATCCGAACTGCGGCGTAAGTATTTGTTCCCACTGGTAGAACAACTTCGGCCGGAAATTTTGAAAATCGGGGAGGATTGCTGTTATAATCACGGCATGCTCATCAGCCCGAAACATTTTTTGGATTTCTGCGGTTCGGCCTATCGCGAAATAACCGATCTGGCCCGGTCCGTGGAGGCCGATGTCGTCGTCGTGGATACGGATGGAGACATCACCGACCTCGTGCCGCTGCTGGATCAGTGGGGCGTCAACGGCTGCTATCCCGTCGAATGCAAAGCCGGCAACGATCTGTTTGCCCTGCGAAAGCGTTTTCCTGAATTTGTCTTTTTCGGCTGGCTCGAAAAGGAAGTCATCAACGAAGGCAATGAAGATTTGATCGAGCCGGAAATTCAATCTAAGGTGCCCGGCCTGCTGAAAACCGGACGCTACTTCCCCAATCTCGATCATTCCCTTCAGCCGATGTGTACGTTTAAAAATTTGTGCCGGTTCTTAACCCATTTGCACAAGACGACCGGGAATCCGCTCGGAAGGTTTCCCCGCTCTGTTTCTTAACTTTTTTGGAAGGTCAGACAAAGATGAACCCATGGAAAAAAAACGTGCTCTCAGGAGCGGTCATCCTCGCGTTTGTTGTCTCGCAGCTTCCGGCCCGCGAATTTTGGATCCCCGTGATAGAGGGCCACTGGTGGCAGGTCGCCGGGAACCCGGACCTTGGCGAATACAACAGCGAAAAGCAGCAGCCGGTGGATTTCGGTCTCTGGCAGGCCGCCGACGGCACCTGGCAGCTATGGTCCTGCATCCGGTTTACCAAACTGGATGGCCATACCCGTCTGTTTTACCGCTGGGAAGGAAAAAAACTGACCGATACCGACTGGACTCCGAAAGGGATTGCCATGATGGCCGATCCCGAACTCGGAGAACCGCTCGGCGGTCTTCAGGCGCCCCATGTGGTCCCCTGCAAAGGCAGGTACTGGATGATGTACGGAGACTGGGACAATATGCGTTTTGCCGTAAGTAAAAAAGGAAAGGATTTCGAGCGTTACCAAAAGGCGGGAATTCTCTTTACCGAAGGACCGCACGTGAACAA
>JAHDQI010000006.1 GCA_018433925.1 Phycisphaerae bacterium
TTGTCGTAGGGCAGGGAAAAGTAGAATTCCTCCTGCGATTGCGGCATGGAATAGGTGTCCGTGGTGGGGGGGCGGGAGCAGATTTCCTCGGGCAGGCCGAGATGTCGGGCCAGGGCGTATACCTGGCTTTTGTACAAGTGAGCGATGGGCTTGATGTCGGCCAGGCCGTCTCCGCCTTTGACGAAGAAGCCCTGGTCGTATTCGAGGCGGTTGGGGGTTCCGGCGACGGCGTAGTTGAGCCGGTCGGCGTGGTAATATTCGAGCATTTTTCGGGTGCGCTGTTTGAAGTTGGTGGCCGCGACGATGCCCAGATAGGCCTGGGGGGTCAGCCGGCACTGCTTTTGGACGCTGCCGTCCGGTGACTGGACACTTATCGAGAAAACGCGGAAGCCGGCCTGGTTTTCGAGGATGCTGGGCAGCAGGAGCTTGCACTTCCAGTCGTCCTGAAACTCTGGGATGACCTGGCGGATGGCCTGGTTTCTTCGCCGGTAGCAGCCGAATGCCTCGAGGATGGGAGTGATGTTTTCCTCGGCATATTCGATGTTCAGGTGGCGGACGATCAACTGGCTGAGCCGGAGGGTGTCGGGGGAGGAATCCTGTTCGGGCATGAGCAGGCCGAAGACGCGGTCGGGGCCGAGGGCTTTTACGCAGAGGGCGCCGACAACGGAGCTGTCGATGCCGCCGGAGAGGGCCACGACCAGGCCGGTTCGCTTGAGGTCGCCGCGCAGGGCGCTACGCAGGGCGTTTGTGATTGTTTCGGTTTCTTTCGGTCCGTCTACTCGCAGAACCTCAGACGAGATTGGCCTGGCCGGATTCATGGACTTTTTCTCCCGGATCGCTTCCTGTTTTCTTTAATTCCTGTTTATCGATTTTTCCGTTGGGTGTTTTGGGCAATGCTTCCATGATCACCGCGTATTTGGGAGCCATGAAATTTTCCATATTTTCCATGCCGAACTTCAGGACTTCCTGTTCAGTCAGAGCCACTCCTTTTTTGGGGACCACAAACGCCTTGACGGCCTGTCCGGAGATTTCGTCCGTCACACCGATCACGGCGGCTTCGGCGACGGCCTCCATTTGCAGGAGGATGTTTTCCACCTCGAGGGGGCTAACCCGCTCGCCGCGGCATTTTATCATATCATCTTTGCGTCCGACAAAAAACAAAAAACCCTGCTCGTTTTTTGTAAAGAGATCGCCGGTATGGAGATAGGTTTGTCCGGGCAGGGGTCCCTGCCGAAAGACGCGGGCGGTCAGTTCTGGATCTTTCCAGTAGCCCGGCATGACGTGAGTGCCTGTGACGACCAGCTCGCCGACCCGTCCCGGGGGGACGTGCCGGCCGTCCGCGTCCAGAAGCATGGTTTTGCAGTTGGGGATTTCACGGCCGACGGAATCGGGATACGCATCGACCTGTTCGGGATCGAGATAACTGACCCGGACACACTCGGTCAGTCCGTACATGGGATAGAGCCGCACGTGAGGCCAGAGGGATCGGAATTTTCGCAGGTAGGGCACCGGCAGGGCCGCGCCGGCGTTGGTGGCGTAGCGTAGCGAACTGAAATCGTATTGTTCGATGTCCCGCAGATGGAGGATCATGCACAGGATGCTGGGTACGAAGGGCAGGCCGGTGACGCCGTGTTTGGGGATTTTGGACAGGGTTTCGTGCAGGTAGACAAAAGATTTTTCGAGGATGACGGTGGCTCCGACCATGGCGGCCATCACGACCTGATAGAGGCCGTATCCGAACGCCAGCGAGAGGGGATTTAAGATGACATCGTCTTCGTTTTTGTCGAGATACTGAATGATGCTGCGGGCCACGCCGAGCATTTTGTAATGGGGCTGCATGATTCCCTTGGGCCGGCCGGTGGAGCCGGAGGTGTAGATCAACGCCGCGAGGTCCTGGTCAATGATCGCGGGCAGGTGATTGGCCCGGCTTTGGCCGAAAAATTCCTGAACGAGGGCGTTCCAGGAGGCGCACGGTCCGATAACTTGCAGCGGTTCGGGGATCTTGCCGGAAGGCGTGATCCAGATTACAAAAGGAGGGTCTGCCATCTCGTGCAGGGCCTGCCGAACGATTCTGGCTTTGCTGACATGGGTAATGAGGATTTTCGCATCGCTGTTTTGGAGGATGTAGCGTAATTTTTCGGCTTTCAGGGAACTATTCAGGTTGACAACGATGCCGCCGGCCCGGGATACGGCGTACAGGGAGACGACGGTTTCCGGGCTGGTATCCAGAAAGACGGAGACCCGGTCCTGCGGGGCCAGGCCGTGGTGGATCAGCCCGCGGGCCAGGGCATCGACATGCTCGGCCGTTTTTTGATAGGTCCAGTGATCGGTTCCGCAGATCAGAAAGTCTTTGTGCGGCCGCCGAGCGGCCGTCTGGTCCAAACATTCATGCAGCAGCAGTGGCCATTTCATGTTACGTTTTCTGCTCCGTTATCACGGTTTATCAGGTTATCGGACGCTATATTTTTCGCTGTTATTTGCACTGTATCATCGGCATAAATCGAAGAGGGATGAGGCGATCTTTCCCGGTGATTTCGGGGGATGAATCCCATGATTCCAATCCGGTAATTCAGGCCCTGCAGTGATTTTTATTCTTTCAGTTTCTTTTTGTCGATTTTTCCATTGGGTGTTTTCGGGAGCGATTCAAGGCATATAATCTCTTTGGGAACCATGAAATTTTCCATATTCCGGGCGGCGTATTGGAGGACCTGCTGCGGTGTGATTTCCGGGCTGCCGGCGGATACGATAAAGGCCTTTGGGACCTGTCCGAGGATCGGGTCGGGGACTCCAATGACGGCCACTTCGGCGACTTGGGGCATTTGGCTGAGGATATTTTCAATTTCTTTGGGGCTGACGCGTTCTCCGCGGGTTTTAATCATGTCGTCTTTGCGTCCGAGGAAGTAAAGATAGCCCTCGGCATCTTCTTTGAAGATGTCGCCGCTGTAGAGCCATCGCCGGCCGGTTTGGGGGTCTGTTCGGAACACGCGGTCGGTCAGTTGGGGGTCTTTCCAGTATCCGGCCATGACATTGGATCCGCGGATGATCAGCTCGCCGGGTTGGCCGGGCGGTACGGGATTTCCCTGCTCGTCGATAATTCTGGTTTCGCAGTTGGGCATGGCTTTTCCAACGGAAGCGGGGCGGATGTCGATTTGCTCGGGCGGCAGGTAGCCAACCCGTTTGCACTCGGTCAGGCCGAACATGGAGATGACGGCGACATCGGGAAACAGGGCCCGGAAACGCCGGATGTGCTCGACGGGCAGGGCGGCGCCGGTATTGGTGATGTAGCGGAGGGTAGAGAAATCATATTGTTTGAGGTCGTGCATGTTCAGCAGCATGGCCACAATAGTCGGGACGATGGGAAAGCCGGTGATTTTCTGTTCGGCGATTTTCTGCAGGACCTGGTGAAAATAGAGAAAGGATTTTTCGAGAACGACGGTTCCTCCGAACATGACGCTCATCAGCACCTGATAGAGTCCGTAATCGAATGACAGCGGCAGCACGTCGAGGAGGATGTCTTCGGGTTGATTGCGGATGTATTGGATAATACTGCGTGCGGCGGAGATCATATTCTGATGGGTGGACATCACGCCTTTGGGCTGGCCGGTGGAGCCGGAGGTATAGATCAGGGCGGCCAAATCCTGGTCAATGATCCGAGGCGGGGGAGAGGCGCAAGAGGCCGGGATGTCTTCTGATACGAGAGATTGAAAGTCCAGCGAATCCGGGAACCGGTTTTGGGTCGATTCAGACAGGGAGGTAAAGATCAAAACCGGGGGCTGGGTGACCTCTTTGAATGCCTGTGAGAGCAGAGAGGTTTTCTGCGGGGATGTGATCAGAAATCGGGCATCGGAGTTCGTGAGAATAAAGGCCAGTTTGGAGGGCTTTAGGCCGCTGTTGAGAATGACAAAGACGCCGGCGGCCTTGAGGATGGCGTATAATCCGATGACCGTTTCTACGCTGTTGTCGAGAAAAATGACGACCCGGTCCCCGCGGGCAAGGCCGGTGTGCCTCAAATGGGCGGCCAGGCGGTCGCTTTGCCGGTCCAACTGCGCATAGGTCAGCGTTTGTCGGCCGCAGATGACGGCCGCTTTGTCGGGATAGCGGACGGCAGAGCGAACAAGCCATGGATGCATGAGTGTCGGATCAAAAGATGTCATCATGTCCCTGTTATGTCTCTTAATAAGGGTCTCCATTCAGAAAGACAGAATCTATCGTTATTCTATGTTATATGGCGGAGGTGATCCATTTGTTTATAAAAAGGCGGAATTTGACATTTTGGCGGTTGTCATTCCTGCCGTTTCGTTATTTTCAGCATCCTATTTGTATGCAGAGCAATCTCTTTTGGATATCCAAGCTCTCCTATGGGGCCCAGCGAGGTCAGGGTCAGCCTGTATTGATCGGCCATTGTTTGAAGCGATTCGATGCTGTGGAGATAGAAAGAAAACTCTCTCCAGTATCCTTCCGTGGTGATGGTATCCCGGATCGGATGGTCGCCGATGATGTCTCCAAAAAACAGAGAAGAGGGGGTCATGCGGGAGCTGATTTGTTCGAAGAGACGGTCGATTTTTTCTTCAGGCAGATGATACAGGATTTGGGATGCCCACAGGTAATCGAATTGGATTTGGTCCAGTTCGTTTTTTCCGAAGTTGGATGAATAGATGAGAATGGGGTTTTTGTGAACTAAGTTTTTTTCCGCGATTTGCCGATAGGCCGCGACTAGTGGTTCCTCGCGAAGATCCAGGCCGACATAGCCGCCCGGGTTCAAATAGTCGATGAAGGCCAGCCCTCCCTGCAGGGGCCCGCAGCCGATGTCCAGCAGCTTATGCTGTTTTTCAAGTCCCCGGCGGATTAAAAAGTCAAGCTGATACTGCTGGAGCTGATCCCAGTATCCGTAGGGTCCAACGAGGGAGTCCAGATAGTGCTGTTTTTTTATGGACGGAATGATTCTTCGTAAAACAGCGTCTTTTTTTCTTTTTAGAAAGTCTTTGACCATAGAGATTCTGTTGAATTGAATCGCATTGCCCGTTCCTGTTTCGGCCATTGGCCGGCTCTTGATAACGGGTTTGATTTAAAAGACCTATAATCGCATTTACTGCTATGATATATAGTATATATGGCGGGGCGGGTTTGAGGCAAGGGGTAAGATAGAAATTATTCCGGACGTTTTCGGTTGTCTATGCAGAGCAAGCGAGCGGGCTCGACGGGGGGGCTGGGGCGGAAGTTCTCAATAAACTGTTCACAGAGAATCTGTGAGGAAAGGATGGCTGTCAGGGCCATGTTGTGGGTTTCGTTGGGATTTTGGGTTTTGTTCATTGTGGCGATGAGTTTTTCGACCCTGTCTGGATTGAAAAGGCCGAATTGGCGGATTTTTTTGGGCGAAAGCAGATCTTCGTATTCCTGCCGGCCGAGGAGAGTTTCGCGGATGGGGGCACGGTATGGATTTTTGGGGCGGGAGACGACCGGGGCCGGCAGCATATCCTGAAAGAGGCGCTTGAGGAGAAATTTTTCTTTGAGTCCGAAGATTTTCCATCTTGGCGGAAATTCGGCGGTTTTGTTCATGACGCGGTAATCCAGGTAGGGAAGGCGGATTTCGAGGGAGTTGGCCATGGCTACGCGGTCTCCCTGTGAAGAAAGGAGATAATCGCTGAGGAAAATGGTGATTTCGAGGTACTGGGCTTTGGATAGCGGGTCCCAGCGGTCGAAGTCGGGCGGCAGGGTTTGCCGGAGGTCTTCGAGGGCGTTGTATGGGCCGATCCGGTCCCGCAGGTCATCGCTGAAGAAGGATTTGATTTTGCCTGTATTGAGCCAGCGGATTTGGTGCGAGTAAAATGGATTTTCGGTATCCAGAAGTCCCCTGGAGAAGAAGTCCTGAAGCGAGTTTTTGAGGCGGGGATTTTTGAAGATATAGGGATAGAGATGCTGCAGCAGTTCGGGACGCAGGGTCGAATCCGGCTGGCGTGCCCAGCAGCGGCGGAGTCGGGTTTCGCGGAAGATATTGTATCCGCCGAAGAATTCATCGGCTCCTTCCCCGGTGAGCACAACTTTGAAGCCGTTGTCGCGTACGGTTTGTGACAAGAGAAGCAGCGGAGTCGGAGCGGTGCGGAGAAGGGGTTTTTCGGCGTGCCAGACGACCCGGCTGAATGCCCGGGCAATGGATTGGTTGGTCGCGGTCAACTCGGTGTGATCGACATTCAAATGCCGGACCATCATTTTCTGGTGACCGCTTTCGTCATAGTCGGATTCTTCAAAGCGAATGCCGAAGGTGCGGACCTTGTTGTTGAAACGGCGGACCACTTTGGCGGTGATGCCGGAGGAATCGAGTCCTCCGCTGAGGTAACAGCCGACCGGGACATCGGCTCGAAGGCGGATCCGGATCGCATCGGTCAGCAGTTCATCCATTTCTTCGACGGTTTGCGAAAGGGAGGCGTGTGTTTTTTCATGGGGGCTTCCAAACGGCGGTTTCCACCAGCGTTTGATTTGGATTTGTCCGTCCCGGAGAATCAGGAAGTGGCCGGGGGGCAGTTCCCGGATGTCGGCGAAGGGGGTTTTTCCGGGAAGGGGGGCCCAGAAGGTGAAGATTTGTTCCATGACGGCCGGGTCCAGCCGCCGCGGGAGACCCGGAACCTGAAAGAGGGCCTTGACTTCGGAGGCGAAAAGCAGCCGTCCCTCGTGAAGGGTATAATGCAGGGGCCGGATGCCGACACGGTCCCGCGCCAGGAACAATTCCTTTTTGCGGCAATCCCAGACGGCAAAGGCAAACTGGCCGTTGAGATCGGGCAGGCAATCGGGGCCTTTTTCCTCGACCATGTGCAGCAGGACTTCGGTATCGGAGGCGGTTTTGAAACGATGGCCCTGTTGGATGAGCCGGTCGCGCAGTTCGGGATAATTAAAGATTTCTCCGTTGTAGATAATCCACAGGGACTGGTCTTCATTTGTGATGGGCTGGGTTCCGCAGGCCAGGTCGATGATGCTCAGGCGGCAATGGCCCATTCCGACCCAGTCGTCGAGATACATTCCGGCTTCATCGGGGCCGCGATGGCGAATGGATGCCATCATGGAAAGCAGGAGTTCGGGGGTGGGGCGAGCGGGCTGATGGAGACCACAAATTCCGGTTATTCCACACATGCAAGCTTTCGATCCAGAAAGTGTCCGATATTGCTTAGACTGTCCAGGTTTTCGGGGATCAGTTCATCGTCCTGGATTTTGATGTGGAATGTGTTCTCCATGAAACTGATTAACTCTAAGATGCCGGTTGAATCCACGATTCCGTTTTGAATAAACGAGGTATCTTCCCGGAGAGCGGAGTCGTCTCCGAATAAAAATGTTTCCACGATGAACGAGCGTATCTGCTGAATCTTGTCGTCCATAATCAATGCCCTTTTCGCCTTGTTTATTTCCCGGATTTATTTATCCCTATCGGCGTATTTCCGGGAGCCGTTTATTTTTTCTTGTAAATGATTGTAGATACTTATCGTATAATAAGAGAAAAGAAGAAATAAGAATAGATTTTTTTATGGAAATTCGATAAATGAATACTAATTTGCGGCATTTTTGGTCCGGGCTGCAGAAAAATGGATAGATGTTGTTGAGTTTATTCGGTAAAAACACCGATCCATATACGGGAAAATACGGATAATGATTTAATGCGAGTTTTCAGGACAATCTGGTTTAGTGCGGTGCTTTGCTGTCCGGGCCTGCTTACGGCCGGTTATGCGTATCGATTGGCGGCGGTACGCCTGGATGCGCTGGTTCAGGAACCGGTGCTGCCTGTGATGCCGCTGTCCTCTTTTCCCTATGAGATCGGGGGTTGGGAGGGAGAGGATCAGCCGCTGCGTGACACGATTTTGGAGGTGGCGGGCAACGATGATTATATTCACCGTTCGTATCAGCATCCGGAGTTGGGCTATTATGTGACTTTGTATGTGGCGTTTACAAGTCAGCCGCGAAATATGCTCGGGCATCGTCCGCGGGTTTGTTATGCGGGGGCCGGCTGGGAACATGACGGCAGTGAGCCGCAGGAGGTTGTCTCGGCGGAGGGGGAAACGCTGCCTGTACTGGTTCATTATTTTCATAAGTCGGTGCCCAATCAGACGCGGATTGTCGTCTTGAACTATTATTTCATCAATGGGGGTGTTTCCACGGATTATCGCGATTTTTCGGGGTTTTTGTGGCGTCTTCCGACCTTTTCTCGCGATCAGATCCGGTATGTCGCCCAGGTTCAGATCGGTTCGGTGTCTTCTACGGCGGCAATTTCGTTTGCCTCTGAGATCGCGTCCCTGATTCGGCCGTATATGCCGGTCGAGCGGGCTGACAAAGAATAGATAGCAACCGTTTGCTATTAAGAAAGATTTGATTATTTTTCAATTTCCTCCTTGTTTTTCACGCTCCCATTCGTTATACTCAATTCATAATAAGGGGTGGTCGAATAAATTGTGACTATTTCGGAGGTATCATGTTTTATAAGATGGTTTTGTTTCTGATCCTGCCTGCCCTGGCACTGGGGGTAAATCTTGTTGTTAACGGGGATTTTGAAAGCGGCGAGATTAAGGGTCGTTTTACGAACGGATATCCGGATGGCTGGCAGGGTTGGGGGACCAACGGATGGCATCATGGGGATGCGGGTTATAAGCGTGATAATTACGGCATTGCGATCTGGGATAATGATACGGGGTGTGTCCAGACGCTTTGTGTGACGGGCGGCCGGAGCTACGCGGTCAGCGGGGAGATGATTTATTCGACCAGTGAGCCGCTGGTGAATAAGAATGCGCGGCTGAAGATCGAGATTTGGGAGGGCTCGTATCCAACGGGGACGAAACTTCTGGAAAGCGAAGTGGGACTTTTGACGCCGGGTGATTCGGCGGGCACATGGTATTCTTTTTCGGAGGTGATTACGGCACCGGCTTTGGCAACAGAGGCCCGCGTGCTCTGCCAGACTGTCAGTACGGGCAGCGGATCGACCGGCAAGGCCTTTTGGGACAATATCTTAGTGGATGACGGGCTGGCATTGAACGAGCCCGATTACAATGGGGACCAGACGGTTGACTATGCCGATTTTTCCCTTTTGGCAGGTGTGTGGGGGCAGGAATCGACGGCCTATAACCTTTGCGGGGAGAACGTGATTGACCTGGAGGATCTGGCGGTGATGGCCGAGGCCTGGCTGCCGACGGGCCCGCAGGTTCCGGAGTATCCGGGGTATACATTTGTCTGGTCGGATGAATTTGAGGGGCCGGAGGTTGACTCGCAGAACTGGACGTTTGAAATCGGTACCGGATCCTGGGGTTGGGGCAACGGGGAATGGCAGTATTATACCTCCCGGCCGCAAAACGCCCGGATTGAGGATGGCAAACTGGTGATTGAGGCCCGAAAGGAAAATTACGGGGGCAAGAGTTATACCTCGGCCCGCCTTAAAACACAGGGCAAACGCAGTTTTCAATACGGCCGAATCGAGGCCCGGATCAAAATGCCTACGGGAGGGACGGGGATCTGGCCGGCGTTCTGGATGCTGGGCAATAATTTCTCCACGGCGGGGTGGCCGGCCTGCGGCGAACTGGATATCGTGGAGATGATGAGCAATCCTTACCAGGCGCTTGGGACGATTCACTATGGAAGCTCCGATCCTTACATTACTGAAAACAACGGCGGCAAGAACAGCACGGGCGGCAACCTGTCGGATGATTTTCATCTCTATGCAGTAGAGTGGGATTCCACGCAGATCCGCTGGTATCGGGATCAGGTCAATTACTATACGTCTTCGAATTGGTGGAGCGGGACGGGGCCGTATCCGGCGCCGTTCAACCAGCCGTTCTTTATTATCCTGAATTTTGCGGTTGGAGCGCATTGGTGGACGGAAGACCCGGCCGTGCCGTTCCCGCAGCAGTTTGTCGTGGACTACGTGCGGGTGTATGAGAAAGAGGAGTAACAACACCTGATCTGTGCTTTGCCTGTGTCTCTGCCAGATCGTCGTTTGCGAGGGGTTTATTGGAATTTTTTATGAGCCGGGGGTTTTAGGTCCTTCAGCAGGGCCGAAACCTTCCCGTCGCGGGTTTTGAGGATGGGATTTCCGCCGCGGGTGAGTCCTTCAAAGCGGCCCGCATCCACCTGCTCCCAAAGCATATATTTGGCTTTTCCCTCGACGGTGAAAAGGCCGAAGTGGCCTTCGGACCCGTCGGTGCCGCCGCTTTTCCACGGCTCATCAAACGCCTGGAAGTAGAAACAGGTCAGGTTTTCCCGTGTGGTCCAGTCCCTGACGGCGGCATAAAATAATGTTGCCTTGTACTCATCGGCCGCGCAGGTTCCGCGGCTGCCGTAGTGGGAGTTGTCGCGGCCGGCCCAGCCGGTTTCGCCGATATGAATCGATTTTTGGATGCCGTTTCTGCTCAGATAGTCCCGAACGGCCTGGTATTGCCTGATTTGATGCTGAAGGGCTCGGTCAATGGCACGCTGCGTCTGTTCGGGGGTCGGCAGATTTTCTTCTTGTGAGTCCGGCGGCGGGGCCCATTGCAGCGAAGGATCATAATAGGTATCGTGAAACGCGTAGGTGTGGAGCGAGACAAAATCGATTTCCCGCAGCAGGGCCAGCAGTTCTTCGCTGTGGTAGTTTTCGGCGCCTCCGAGGGCGGCCCAGTTGTCCGAGGTGGTCACGAGTGTTCGGGGGGGCATTCGGCCGTCGGCGCGGGCCTCTTTGAGATAGCGAACCCAGCGGAGGATCACCGAATGCGGGACGAAGTGGGTCTGCCAGGTGACGGTCGCTTCGTTGCCGACGGCGATGATTTTGACGATGTCGGGGTATTCGGCGGCCATCTCGATGGCGGTGTCGATTTCGGCCCGGTTCCACGGGGTATCTCCGCGGCTGTGGTCCGGCGCCGGGCCGCCCGCTCCGGCGCAGCGAATCCAGGCCCCGATCATGACGTACATTTCAAAATCGGGATCGGCCTGCTTGAGCCGGCGAATGGCTTGGAGCATGCGGCGAGTCTGGGGGTATTGATGGGTGTTGTAGGTCCGCAGGATTTTGATGCCCAGCGCCGCAAGGATTTTCATGTCTTCGCTGAGCTGCTCTGTGCTGGGGCAGTTTTCCTCGGTGCGGGTGGTGGTTCGATAGCCGGAATAGGAGATGGCCGGATAGGCCTTATTGCCGAGCAGGGGGGCGCCGTTGTCGAGGATGTAATTGGGGTAACAGGCGGAGGGGTCCGCTGCTGTTTCCGCTGACGAGGTACCATTCAGCCCGCCTGTCAGCAGAACCAGCCAGAGGAACAGGAGGGCGGACGGTTTGGACAACCTGCTTTTGTTCATGCGAAATCCCTTTCGTGCCGGGTTTCAAAAAAAAGGCCTCTGTTGGAAGAGGCCTTTTTTCTGTGAGTCGATGGACGAGTCATTATTTTTTTCTACGGAGCAACAGGCCGCCCAGTCCGAGCAGGGCCAGCGTGGCCGGTTCGGGAATGGTTGCGATCGTGACGGCTTTTGCCGCCACATCGCCGGCTGGATCGCTGACCGGACCCAGGACTAAAAATCCAACCTGAGTGACGGGGGTTGCAATAGAATCTACCACCAGCGAAACAGTTCCGGCTCCCGGTGTGAGGGCCGCAAAGACGCTGTTTATTGTTGCCCACCCGCTATCCGGATCCAGCACCTTGATGAAGGCCTGTGTGGTATATCCCTCGGCGGCCAAATCGTTTGCTAAGACTTCATAATTGAACGTAACCGTCTGTCCGGCAAGGCCGCCATACCATTCCTGATAAAAGTTGCCTTCCATCATTTTGTTGGCGGTATTGTCCGGATTTACCCAATAGGTGTCTCCGGGGGCCCAGCAATTGGTATTGGAACGAAGGAGCAGGTCATCTCCCACAAAATCGGCTCGCAGGTCTGCCGCACCCCATGAACTGCCCCACAGCCAGGTCATATCTAATTCAAAGACATTCATGTATCCGTACCATGTGGCGCCGGGATCGACACCATTGACCACCAAATCCGCCTGCGCGGCTCCGAGGAAACAAAGTGCCGCTACTGCTACTACTACTTTTTTCATCGCTTTTCCTCCACAATTTAAGTTTATGCTCTATTCTATTCACATACGTATTGCCGCTGTCTGCACACACTGCACGAGGGGATATTTAAGAGGATCTGTTTGTTTCTTTCATCCGGCTCTCCTGAAAACCTTTTTTTGTTGCTTAAATTAGCAACCGGTTTCTAATCCTTATATTACTGATTTCAAAAACAAAAGTCAACCGTTAATCCAGAAAAAAATTTCAAAAACAAAAATACAATAAAGATATATATTGTCGAATGTATGGGAGGGTAAATATAAGAGAATCCGGACCTTTTGTTGTTATAGGTGTTAAGTTGTTTTCGCAGGGTGAGATACATCAAGTCCTCCGGCTGTTTTTGGTTCAGGATTTCGGGTGTGGAGGGCGGCCGGGGCGGAGAGGTCTTTTTGTAAACACAATAGCAAGCGGTTGCTATTAAAAAATAATTCACTTTGTCCTTGCTCTTTGCCGATTCATGCGGTATACTGCGTACGAAAGAATTCGGTGGAAAATAACATTAACACTTGATCTGGAGGATTAACGATGAAACGAAGCTTGTTGATTGCCGGCATTCTGGTGACTGTGATGACGGTCCTGCCGGCCGGGGCGGTTTTGGTGAACAACGGGGGTTTCGACGAGGACGCCGCGGATTGGAATGCTGCCGGGGGAGGGGCGTGGGCGCCTGCGCATGTGGCTGAGGGCGGAAACCCGGGCGGGTATCTGACTCTTGAATCAGGCAACAATGTCTGGTCGGTCTGGTATCAGGTAGGGACGGAGAGCTTGGCCGAATGGGGTATCCCCGCTGACATCGGTGTTGTTACTGTGAACGCTGATATGATTGATCTTGGCACTCTTGGAAATAACAA
>JAHDQI010000434.1 GCA_018433925.1 Phycisphaerae bacterium
AAAACCGACAAAACCGCCATACCGATGGCCGTTACTGGTTACATCACCCGTCGCATAACAATCCGTGATGGAACCTTCCTCCATCCGACCGGCAAAACCGCCGGCGTAGTTTACGGCCGCGGCGTGTGTTGCCTCAACATTCCCTGTTGCATAACAGTTTGTCGTGATTGAGCGAATCTGCCCCACCAGGCCGCCGGCCTGCTCATACGCCACGACGTCAACCGCGGCCCAACTGTCTTCGATGACAGAACCGCCGCCGGAGGTACCCGCCAGACCGCCGGTCCCGCCGCCGCCGGAAGAGGTAACACTCCCGTTGCCCGAATCGCCTGATACATAGCAGTTGGATATCGTACCGTAACATTTGCCGACAAGGGCTCCGGCAGCATTGGCACCGCTAATATCGACACCTACGATACCAAGATTCTTTACTACGCCGGAGCCAATACAACCGAAAAGACCCGTTACATAGGCCGGATCGGAGTCGGTTATTGAAAGATTCCGAATAACGTAACCGTTACCGTTAAAAATACCTCCAAACCCACTTCCCTGAAGCGCTCCGCCGTCATACCACGCTTGCGCAATCAACGAATGAGAATAAGATACACCGGCCAGGTCTATATCATTAATCATGAGATAACTTGCGGTCACATCGTTATTGACCGCCAGCAAGTCTGATACAGTTGAGACCCGATAAGGATCATGGATTGTACCCGTACCGCCGGCAAAACCAAATACCATACCGCTCAATGTTACCATTAAAACCAATCGAAATATATCTCTCATTATTCGGTTCTTTCAAACAAAATCCGATTACATTAAACAGCCAACTTTCAGCGGCAGGCATTGAAAAACAAGTTTTTCGACATCCTGCCGCTGAAAGCAGCTAACCATAACATTCGTCACACCCTGACGGAGGAATCGGAGGATTGACGCCGATTTAGTACGTCTCAGAAAGCCACTCATTGGCCATCACCAGGAGATCGTCAACATTAACGGCACCATCTTTATTAAAATCGCCTGCACTCAAATCAATCTGCCAAGCCAGTACAGGATAACCCGGATATTCGGAAGTAACTTTACCAGGCTTAACCCAGACGTTGTCGAAATCCCATCCGGCATCGGTAAACGTCGATTCCGTCATCATTTCAGCCGTTGTTTTACCGGTTGCGCCACCGGTGTTGTTATAATCAATTCCAATCGGCGTACCGCTGGTCTCCGTATCCCAGAAGCAGTCGACAACCGTTACTCTGCTGGCGTAATTATATGCCAACAATCCAGCGACCGGTCGAACCCAACCACTGACCTGACCGGTAGCATAGCACCGTACAATTTGCGCATTCTCCTGACCGCTGCCTAAACCGGCCAGCCCCACCAAGCCGCCGGTACCATAATAAGCGGTCACATTGCCTGTCGCATAGCTGTCAAACAGATTAATTACCTGACCCGCAAAACCGCCTATCCGTTGGCTGTTGGAAAGATTCGCATAAACATCACCCGTTGAATAACAACTGCTGATCATCGAGGCAGGACCATCACTTTGACCCACAAAACCGCCGCCCCACGTAGAACTGCCATCGGTGCCGGTCACATTACCGGTCGCATAGCAGCGTGATATGGTCGTGTTGTTGTTTTGAAAACCGACAAAACCGCCATACCGATGGCCGTTACTGGTTACATCACCCGTCGCATAACAATCCGTGATGGAACCTTCCTCCATCCGACCGGCAAAACCGCCGGCGTAGTTTACGGCCGCGGCGTGTGTTGCCTCAACATT
>JAHDQI010000027.1 GCA_018433925.1 Phycisphaerae bacterium
AAGGGCACCTCTAAAAATTTCAGTTTAGAGGGCCAAATTTTCAGTTTCTAAAATTTGAGTAAAAATTTGAACGATCGATCACAAAAATACAGTTCTTTCTCTCATTTTTGCCGCTGCGGCCACCGCATTTCAGCGGCTTTGCCCGGTATTCCAGCCGGACGGCCGGACCCACCACAGTCAGGTCAGCGACAGCAGACAGAACCGATCTATATTATACGCCAGATTCCGCAGCCCAATCTTGGTTTTGGCACGCACCAAACCAATCGTTCGAATCAGCAGACTGCCCGCCCGCATCATCTGCACGCCGAAGACATGCTCCACCCGGCTGCGCGTTTTGGAGCGGGTATGATTGCCGCTTTTCTCCCATTCGGTCAACGGCTTATGACGACATCCTTTTCGCTGCAGATGCTCCCGAAAACGCCGTTGCTCCAGGGTCTCCAGTTTCTCCTTCGACCGATACGCCGAATCCGACCAGACATCCCGGCTGCTGTTGTCCTCATCCAGCAGTTCCTCAAACACCTGGCTGTCATGAACCGATGCATCCGTCACCGCATAGTCACGAATCAATTTATTCTTGGCGTCGATCTGGATATGATTCTTATAGCCGTAGTAATTCTTGCCGTTCTTCTGCGTCCAGCGGGCCTCGGTATCTTTCTGGCGTTTCTTGTTTTCACTCCAGTCGGCGGGAACCTGGCCGTCTTTGATCTGCTGATTCTCCTCCCGGCTGTTCCGCTGTTTGGGAGCAGCCACAATGCTGGCGTCAATAATCTGGCCTTTTTTGGCGGAAAAGCCGGTTTTCCGCAGGAATGCGTCAAATTGATCAAACAGCTTTTTGACCAGGCCGGCCTGGGTCAGTTGTTCTCGAAACAACCAGACGGTTTTGGCATCCGGCACCGTATCACCCAGCGACAATCCCAGAAACCGCATAAAGCTCAGGCGGTCCCGGACCTGAAATTCAATCTGGTCATCCGAAAGATTGTACAGCGATTGCAGGATCAGAATTTTGAACATCACAATCACATCAAACGGCTTACGCCCGGCAGGAGACTTGCGGTCTTTGTCCCGCACCTTCTCCAGACGACGGCGAAACTGCTCCCAGTTCATGACCTCGTTGAGCTTGACCAGCGGATCGCCGCCGGTGTCCAGTTGCTCAAATCGTGTCTGCCAGTCGAAAAGTCCTGTCTGCATCATCGAAACGGCCTCCGTGAGAGAAAATCCTGTGATTTATTTGTCAATGAGCTCAGTATATTTAAAGGGG
>JAHDQI010000216.1 GCA_018433925.1 Phycisphaerae bacterium
AAGATCCCCGCCCGGCACTCCCGCAGAACCCTGGACAGTCCGTAGGCCGGAACGAACCTCGCCATGAACGGAAGCTGCGCTGCCAGCACCACGCCGATCAGCGCGACCCGAACCCATTTATTCCTCCGTCGCAGCCACTTCATGCCGTTTCCTCCTTCCCTTCTTCTGGAGATGTTCCAGTGCGGCGACCCCCGTCCCCTTCTCCCATTCCAGGTCAATCCGCTGAAAGGTCTCCCGTACCGACCGAGGAGAGCATGAAACCCCAGTCGACTTGCGGATCATAATTGCCAGCTTCCCCCACCCCCGCCCGGCTATCCGGTACTCCCGAATATCGGTGTAAATCTCCCGGACCAGGGGCTCCAGGGCGCAGGAGGTCCTGTTCGATCTCCCCTTCTTCGCTGCCGAAAGTTCAAGCCGCAGCGCAGGCAGCCCGGGAATGTCGAAATCAGCAGCCATCTCAATCCCCCTTTCACAGTTCCCGGACCTCGACGCCCATGAGCTGGGCCGGGATAAACGTCTCCTCCCATCCCGCCGGCGAGCGGAAGCGATGGAGAGGACCGCTGCTGCACCTGACCGCCTCCAGGAAAAAAAGCGTTCTGCCGTCGATCCGGTACTTCGCCCCCCGCCGGAAGGCAGGGATCTTCGCCGGAGGCTTCGGTCCGCTGTACTTGTAGGCCGGCTCGTATCCCCATTCCAGAAAGATCTTCGCCACCAGGCTGTGACTGATGCCGTAAGCCTTCCCGATCTCCAGGAAGGTAGTCCCGTTGCTGCGCAGAGTTTCAACCCTGGACCGGTCCCGCTCAAGCCGCAGCCGCTCGGAGGATTTTTTCCCCGCCATCAGCAGGCCACCCACTCCTCCCCGACCCTGGTCAGCAGGTGAGGACACTCGTCTGCGTCGTCCCCCGGCCAGTGCCGCTGTCCCGTGGCAGGACATTTCCTGTGCCGGTCAGTATCGAAGGAATTCTTGTAATGCTCGCAGTTTCTGCACTGAAACATATCTCCACCTCCGTCTGAAAGGCCCCCGAACCGATCCCGACCGCGCCAGGCATATCAGCAGCGCCGTCATTGGGCCCGCTCCACCAGGAACAAATCGAGCCACTCGTCCAGGTCCTGCAGCTTGTACAGCACCCGCCGCCCCACCTTCCGCCACCGCGGCCCCGGCGTCCGGTTTCCTATGGGGCCTTCACACCGGGCCTTATCCAGGAACGACTTCGACATTCCGGTATACGCCGCCGCCTCCTCCACATCCAGCATGTTCCGTATCACGTCAGATCCTCCTTCCTGTCCCCGAACCGTCCGGACATAAAAACCCGATGCCGGAACCGGTTTCCGTTACGCGCCCTCCTCTATTCGGCTTTCAAGGAACAATCCCCAGCAGTTCACGTATGGCCTCCGAATCGCCTTCAACTACTAACTTGACGTAACGAGGTCCTGTGCTTACGCGCTTGGCCTCGACCCGGAGGTCACTGGAGGGTTTAGCAGTTCGTCTGTGGTGCAGTGGAAAAGGGATGCCATTTGAATAACCTTCGTCGTGTCAGGTAGAAAAATGTCGTTTTCCCACGATGACACGGTTTGCCTTGCGACTCCCAACCTTTCACTAAATTGCTCTTGTGTCAGCCCACAAAATTTCCGCTTCTCGGCAATCACGGTTCCTACACTCAATCATTCGCACCTCCTCTATGTCGCGTTTAATAGTCATTATACACAACATGTCTTGTGTGTCAATGCTACACGTCAAAAAATGTCGTGTTTTTTTGCTTGTCCTTTCACTTGGTTGATGTAATGTTTAGGCGTCATAAAGTGGCAGATTAAGCGGAAGGGGGGATTCCTTTGCTCGGGAAACGGATACAGTCTAGAAGAAGTGCGCTGAAGTTAAACCAAGAAGAACTTGCTGAGAGTATCGGGGTTGTCCGTCAGACAATTTCGTCCTGGGAAAATGGAGTTTTTGCCCCTGAAGGAAAAAACTTGGAACGCCTCGCTGATTCCCTTAAAACATCTGTCGCCTACTTAATGGGAGAAACAGATGACCCGTCTATACCCATAAAGAAGGCTTCTTCAGAATCAAACGGCAAAATACTTCCCCTCGACAGCCTGACCTGGATTCCCGTCATCTCGCCGGAGGTCAAGGTGAGCGCCGGCCCCGGCAACTGCTGCGAGGAAGTCATCTGGGAGAAGATCGACGACTTCCCCCTCTTCGACGGAAAGATCGCCGCCCTCTACAGCGACAACGGACTGCTCTCCATCTACGTGGAAGGCAATTCCATGGAGCCCCAGATCCACGACGGCGACCTGGTGATATTCAGGAAGTCCAGCGATTGGGTTTCCGGCAACGTTGTGGTGGTCTTCCTGGACGGCCGCCTCCTGGTGAAGGGGATTGTTCGGGGGCCTGACGGAGGCGTTCGTCTCCGCTCCCTCAACAAAAACTATGACGATATCGTCATCGGGGAACGATCCTTTTTCCTGGTCTACGGACGGGTCATCAAAATCATCCGACAGCTGGACCCGAAACCGGTGCTGTAGTGTTCCACGCCCTTGAATAAAAACCTGGGAGGGGATATCGATGCGGAAGGTTTTTGCGGCTGTTGTCCTGGTACTGGTTTTAGCGGGGGCTGCGTATGCAAACGCAGAACTGAACGAGCTCAGAAATCGCATGCGGTCAAGTTTTGACGAGATTGAGGGAATAAAATGGATTTACGATAAAGCTACCCCGAAGCTGATCAAGGGTGGAGAGTGCCACGTGTATCTCGGACAAAAAGATGGGTTTATGTGGCCTCGATTTTTTCTGGGATTTCAAGATGACGAATGGGTACTCTTCGAGGAAATCATCTTCAACATCGACGGGAGAAGGGAGGAAATGTCTTTCAACTATTTCGAGGTTCATCGGGATAATTCCGCATACAGTGTATGGGAATACGTCGATCTCCCAGGTGAAAGCTATTTCCCTTTGATGAAGAGCATCTCAGCGAGCAACAAAACGCTCATCCGCTTTCAGGGCAGTCAGAAAAGATTTGATTTCCAGGTATCAAAAAAACAAAAGGATGCCATGAAGAGAGTTCTCCGTTTGTACGAGTTGATGAATAAATAAACGAATGCCACCTTCAAAATCGTTCCCCTTAGGATCTTACGAATTGCTTAAAAGGGGTACCGAGGAGGGATACAGATGGCAGTTGTGAAATGCCCGGACTGCGGACGGGATGTATCTGACAGCCTGAAGGCGTGTCCTCATTGCGGAAGGAAAATCGAAAAATCGACAGACCTGATCACCGCTACCATTTCCATAGGGATGTTCATAGGGATCATCCTGTTCGTGTGGGTGTCGCTTTTCTCTTCCCCTCCGGAAACACCGGCCGAAAACGCGCGCAAGCAGGAAAGAGATAAACCCACTGAAGCCTTTTCCATGGCCCAGGTCATGATAGAGGATCTTCTCAAAGCCCCTTCCACTGCCGACTTCGCCCCCTTCGATTATGACAGCGTCCAAAGAATCAACCTCACAACCTGGAAGGTAAAGACATACGTGGACGCCGAGAACTCCTTCGGCGCAAAACTCAGGACCTGGGTGGAAGTGACCCTGGAAGAAGACGCGCCGAGCCAACGATGGAAATGTCTCGACATAAGAAAACTGGAGTAGAGGCGTTCTTCCGTTCCCCACCGCGGCCTGATCACAAGGAAAAGGAAGACATCGGTAAAATGAAACAAAAAAGGCCCCCAAAGCGGGGGCCTTTGCTTTCAAGGAATAGTTATTTCCCTTGCATTTTCTTTTCTCGTTCTTCCCGGCTTGAACGGGTTCCATAAATAAAGGCTCCGACCAAACTTGCGAGTCCCGATGAACTTAAAAAAGTACCCGAGAACTGGTACCCGTGTATTATAACCAAACCGCCCACAGAGATCGTTACCACAGAGACAATTAAGGCACAGATAATACCAGCGATACTATCCCTTGCCCGCGAGGAAACGGCTAGTTTTTCTATTGCGATCCTGTGAGCACTCTGGTTCTCAGCCATTACAATAATTCGTTCTGCGGCCCCTGGAACAATTTCATCATACTTCGCAAGTGTCTCTGGTAAAGGAAGAGGCCCCCTATAAAAGGCCTCTTGGTGTACGATTTGGGATGATGGTTTTTGTGTTGCAGGCTTATTTGCCATTGAACGATTCCATAGCAGATTTAATATCGTTTCCGACAACACGCCAATCACAGGCAATTGCCTTGGCATCAGCCTCTTCTGGAGTTTTTGATTCGTTGTAGACGGTAAGGGTTGCCCCCATATCCAAGACTGCTGCCATTCCACCAATGAAACTCGGGCATGCAAAAAGGAAGTCGGTCCTATTCATCCCTATCCCCTCCTTCGAAAGTAGAGTACCTTAACCCCTGTTTAGAGTCAAGAAAAAATTACCTAGGCTTTCCCACTCATACGAATTTGGTGAGTACATATTGAGTACGGGTAAAAAAACGGCTTCCCGCTAAACTACGGGAAGCCTTGATGTCAGTGGCGCGCCGGACAAGATTCGAACTCGTGACCTGCGGTTCCGTAGACTGATCAGCCGATGAAATGAGGTGACGTTTAGTATATGCTGGTGCGATGAAAAATGTTGATTTTGCCGGACTTGTGGGGTATTCTATTTTTCACCGGGTTACACTGTGTGATATCACAAATCAACCGTGAGTGAGTACATATTGAGTACGGGGAGGAAAGGTCATGGGAGAAAAACTGACAAACTCCTTCGTTGAAAAATTGGGCCCCGGGGAAAAGCGCCGGGATATCCGGGACACTCTCATCCCGAAGCTGATCTTGAGGGTTGAACCGAGCGGGAAGAAGTCGTACCTGGTAGATTTTACCATCGCCGGTCGCCGGAGCAGCGAGAAAATCGGGGATGCAGCGATCCTGACGGTAGCCCAGGCACGGGAGAAGGCAAGGGAATTTCTCGCCGCCGTGACCCTGGGGGATGATCCGTCGAAGAAGCGGAACGGGACGGCCGTGTCCTCCCTGGTGGATCTGATTGACGTTCATTATGAAGAATGGGCGATGGTCAACCGGAAGTCCGGGAAAAAGAACCTGGCGCTGATCCGCAGCTCCTTCGGCCATCTCATGGAGAAGCACCCGGAGGAGATTACCCTCCTCGAGATCGAGAAGTGGCGCGTTCAGCTCCGAAGAAAAGGAGAAGTCAAGCTGGCGACCATCAACCGGAAGACCACCGCGCTGAAGGCGCTGTTGAACTGGGGGGTGCGCCAAAAGCTCCTGGAGAGCAATCCTCTGTTGTCCCTGCAGCCGTACCGGGAGATGGATTCGGACGAGAAGATCCGTTACCTGGATGACGATGAGCGGAGACGGCTGATCGAGGCAATTGATGCCCGGGAGGAAACCCTGCGCCTGGAGCGGGACAATCATAATGCCTGGCTGGCGGAACGCGGCCTTCCGTTAAAAACGTCGCTGCGGGACGCCCCCTTTGCCGACCACTTGAAGCCTGCGGTTCTGCTGGCCATGAACACGGGGCTGCGGAGAGGAACTATGTTTGCCCTCCGGTGGGAAGACGTGAATTTCGACACGGAGACTATCACCGTAAGGGGGGAAGTGGTGAAGGCGGGAAAAACGCTGACGCTTCCCATGAACCGGATTGTCCTGGACACGCTTCGGAGATGGCGGACGCAAACGGGGGGAAAGGGGTACCTGTTCGAATATCGGGGGAAGCCCATCCGGGATTGCCGGTCATCCTGGGGATCGGTGCTCCGTGCTGCGGGGATTACGAATTTCCGGTGGCATGATTTCCGCCACGATTTTGCCAGCCAACTGGTCATGCGGGGAGTCGACCTGAATACCGTGCGGGAGTTGCTTGGGCACAGTGATATCAAGATGACCCTGCGGTATGCGCACCTGGCGCCGAGTGCGAAAAAACGGGCCGTCGAGCTTTTGGGCTGACGGCCCTTCACTACATCGACTGGGCTTATTGTATCTGGTATTTCTGCAGAAGCTCCTCGTACCGTTTCTTGTGGTACTCCGGATCATCCCGTGGTATGTGCTCCTCTTCCTCTTCCTGTGTGGCCGGAGGAGGTTCTTCTTTTTTCACTACCTTGACCGTCACTGGAGGTTCTTCTTTTTTCTTCTTCCCGAGTTTCGTGATTTCCGAACCGTCCCACGCCTTCTTCGCGAACAACCCCAGGATTATGGTGCCGGCCAGATCGGTGTAATACTCCGGCAGCTCGAGGACCGGCAGTTTCATTCCCAGGCCCATGAGCAGCGGGGCTAGGATGTGATTGAAGGCCACCACCGCAGAGAGCAGCCACAGGATGCAGGGGATGGCCCCGGCCACAAAGGGGCTATGATTCGAAAGCCAGCTCTGCTGCACCTTCAGCCGCTCAATGTCCTGCTGGATGTCCAGCTTTTCCAGCTCGTATTTCAGTTCTGTCGCCTGGTTCGGGTTCTGGATCACCTTGCCGATGATGCTTTCCAGCGCCGGAACGATTTCAAGGAGATTCATTTCTTCACCCCCAGATAGTGCAGGATCAGGGTAGTCATGACACCGGTCATGATGATCCACAGCCCATTCCGCAAGGCGCTTCCGAGAAACATCGTCCACCAGTCGTCCGGGGAATGGTGCGGCGACTCCATGAGCCGATGGCCGAATTTAACCACTGGCTCACGCTCAAGGCACCGCATGTCGATCTTCCGTATGGCCTTCCATGACTCCGAGACGTCTTTTTCAATCTTGACGACCCTGTCTTCCATATTGTCCATTCGTTCGTTTTGGATAGCCTGGTTTCGGGCAATGGTTGTCAGTTCCTTGAGGGACGCCTTGATTTCCTTGATGTCTTCCTTCACTCCTTCAAGCCCGATGATCTGGCTATCCATTCTTCCACCCCCGAACGGTCTGCGACTCCGGAATCCTCACGTCCACATGAACGGCCCGCGCCGATCCGCTGATCGGATAGGCGTACCCCACATAAATCTCTTCCTTTACTACCATCTCCCGCACCAGGGCGAGAAGCGCCACCTGACTCATGCCCGGGACATAGATATCCGCTGCCTGCCCGTAGAGATGCTGGCTGTTTTTCACGCCCCCCACGGCCTCGTTGTGCACGGGGCAGCGGTAGCCTGAGGTGACCACCACCGGCCCGGCACGGTCTCGTATCCGTTGGAGTGCGGCCACGAGGAGCGAGTCAATTTCGGCCTTGCCGCAGTGCGGGCAGGCGAATTCCGAGCGGCTGAAATTCCGGCTCAGATCTCCCATGCACCCTCACCTCCTCCAATAAAAGCGCATGGCCGCCACCAGGGCGGCCACCGCCAGAACAAAATAGAGCGCCAGCCAAAGACCGCAGCTCATGCCGTGGTCCCCGTCGCGTCGACCCATCCGCTGCCGTCGTACCAGACCGGCTTGCCGAGGGTGGTGTCAAAGTACATCCACCCGGTCGCCGGAGATGCCGGGCGGCTCGCCGTGTCCCCGGAGAGGAGGGCGACCGCTCCTGTCTGCGCCGCCGTCACCGCGTGGGGGTTGCCCGTCACCGTGTCCCGGTGATCCTCCGCCGCCTTGAGCTCCGTGTCGATCGCGTCCAGATTCCAGTTTGTGTCACCATCCCAGTTCAGATCACCCGCGTCGTGCTTCCTGAGACTGTAATTCGTCGTTGTCGTCAGTGCCACTCGTTTCCACCTCCTCCCTCTGGGCCTGTATGGCCGCCAGTTCGGCCGCCACCATGCGCTCCGTCTCCTCCCGCCGCCGGGTCAGCTCCTCGTCCAGCCGGACGCGTTCGGCCTCAAGCTGCTCGTAGGCCGCCCGCTCCCGCTCCATGGACTCAACGTGCAGCCGCTCCATGGTCTCGATCTCCGCGGCCGCTCTCGTCGCCGCCGCCTCCCGCTCGTCCGCTATCCGCGCGAGCACGTCCTCCTCCAGGGCGAGACTCCCCCGGCGGATCTGCGACAGCGCCGCCTCCACCGTCCCGGCGTAATCCCGGGCAGGCGGCAGAATAAACACGTTCGCCCGGTTGCACCCGCAGGCGGCCTGAAGGGCGACGTTCACACGGTCAAAGGCCCCGTCGTTCGCCCACCGCTGGATTACGTAGTGCTCACCCTGCCCGAGGATGTCCAGGCAGGCGGCGAGGATCGCCTCCCGCTGACGGTCGGTAGCGAGAGCCAGCCCTCCGAAATAGGTCAGGTGGGCCAACAGCGGCAACGGTCCCTCGTTGTAAATTGTGGTCTGTCCGGGGGAACCGCCCAGGACCTCCAAGTACCGCATGACCGCATCATAGGCCTGATCCATGCGCCCCTCCCAGAGACGGCCCCGGAATATCCGGTCCAGCCCGTGGCCGAATACGGGCGTGAACACCTCCAGGGATGGATCGAGACAGGGCACCACACCCTTAACTTCGCCCGCCAGCCGCCGGGCGATTTCGGCCTTTCCCGTGCGGCACGCGCCGCTCAAGTAAATATTCATGGGTTATCCTCCATAGGGCTGCCAGCCGTAGCCGCCCCGCCCGTACCCCGGCAGGGTGGATTCCTGCCCCACCACGTAGACCTGTTTTGTGGGGGCTCCAGTCAGCGGGGTCTCCTGCCCGTTCCGCGTGATAGAAGTCTTGTACCAGGCATAGCTCCACGTCTCCGTCTCGTTGTAGTTGAGCGTCTGTGATGCCTGCCCCTCCGGCTGAATCTCCGAGAGGAGGCTGTACGACCGCCCGTTGTATGATCGATACACCTTGACCGTCTCCGCCTCCGTTGGAATCCCGGCGAGGGTGAGCGTCTGCCGGGCGACCCCCGAGGGGAGCTGCTGCGTGGCCACGGAGGACACGGACACCGTCCCGCCCGTGGCGTGGATCTGCGCTATCGGTGCCGAAACCGGCGTGGGCGTTTCCAAATACACGTCCGGGTAGTCCGCCGTGTAGTCCGGCGCGATGTAGGCCGCCCGCATGTATTGGATGCCCTTGGCGCGGTAGCGCCCCGGCTCCGATTCGTCGAACCCCACGAGCATCCATTCCCGGTTGTTCAGATACGGGTCGTCGTCGCTGGTGGTCTTGATCACGCTGCCGGGAGAGAGATCCCACAGCATCGGCTTCATGTCGAATTCCAGCCACTTGCTGGCCTGCGACCAAATGGCGTGATACCAGCCCAGCTCCCAGGCTTTCGACTGGCTCTTCACGCCGTACAATTCAATGACCTTTTCGTTGACCACGCCGGCCTTGTTCTGGAGCTCGATGTCCTCCAGCAGGAGGTCCTGCACCGTGTCGTCCACCATGTCGTCTAAATATTTGATGCTGAAACGGTTCGGGATGTTCTGCAGGCTCGTGTCCCCGTAGTTTGTGTTGTCCGCCATGGTGTCGAGGTCCACCACCCGGACGGATTCCGCAGGAACAGCCTCGTCAAAAATGCACGATATTTTCCCGCCGTACTCGCCCAGGAGCAGCCGCCCGGCCGCTAACATGTCCTTGATCGCCGTCTCGTAGGAGCCGGTCGCGCAGTAGGCCCGGTCGAAGCGATACCCGTACTCGTCGCACTTCGAGGCAGCCTCCGTGAAGGAAACATCGTCGATGTACAGCCCCTCGATTCCGAGAGAGACCTCCATGTTCGTCAGGAGCCAGTAGAGCGCCTCCGCCGGATTGCTCGGCCCGCCCGTCACCGCGCCGTGGACCTGCGGCCGGGTCAGGGAGCCGTCCCCGTCCTGGACGCGGATCAGCACCATGGCCGTACCGTAGCTGTTGATCGTCTCGCTCTGGAGCACAGAATCCTCAAGCTCCACGGAATCAAAATAGAGCTTCCCGTCCGCGGTCGAGGATGTCAGGTCAACGATGACCTTGAAAGTGCCCTTGTACGGCAGGGTCACGGAATGCACTGTTTCCAGCGTTCCCCCCACCTCGACATTCTCCGTGCTTTTCCCGTTCTCCACCTCCTGCGTGAGGTGGAAATACTGCTCGCCGTTGAACACCTCGATTTCCGGCGAGCCGGAGACCTCCGAAGTGTAAAACACCCGTTCCCGCCACACCTGTGTCGTGCCACCGGCCTCGAACTGGTGGATGCACCGGATTTTCAGCACCACCCCATTGCCCCCCACATTGTCCCGGGTGCACTGGATGGCGTAGGATTCAGAGTTTGATCCCACGTCCACCGGCCGGACGAACACGTGCTTGCCCGAGGAGGACCAGTAGATATTCACGCCGCGCCCGCTCTCGTAGAACCGCGCCCAGTCGTGGTCCCGGTCGTAGATATTTGAGTCCGTGGTGTACCGCGGGAAATTCGCCAGCGGAATGTCGTTCAGCCAGATCGTTCCCAGGGCGGTCACATACCCGTCGAGCAGGGTCGACCACTGCTCGCAGGCGGCGAGCACCAGCCACATGTCCCGGTACTGGTCACCCTCCAGTCGGTAATGGATCAGCGGCATGGGGGTCCGCACCGTCCCAAACACCAGCGGCACCGGGGTTTGACTGCTCGTGGGGTGCGCCCACGGGCCGCCGCCCAGCCCCGGATCGCTCATCGCGTCCGTCTTCGGCTGGCTCACCGACGGGTCTTTATACGTCAGCCAGGCGTACAACGCCGCGCCGAAAAACAGCCAGCCCAGCAGGCCGCTGAACAGTCCTCCTATGGGCATTCCATCACCCCCTTGAAATACGGCAGATATCTGTCAGCTATGGCCTCGACGATGGTCAGCACCCCGGCGTGGATCAAAAATCCGCCGTC
>JAHDQI010000386.1 GCA_018433925.1 Phycisphaerae bacterium
CTATGGGGCACCCTGATGGAATCCGATAACGAAAGCGTCTCATTATCCACCTGGTGCATCACCTCCAGCAACACAAACAATTTTACGATACTGGCCAGACACGCCGGTTGATCGGGTCGATATCCAAAGGTTTTACCGGTGGTGAAATTCTGTGCGAAAAAACCGACTTCCGCAGGACATTTTTTCACAAGCGCAATCAAATCTTCCGTGGATTGTACCGTAAAAAAATTCGGCTCGGCATCAGCGGATTTTAGGTTACAAGCAAACAAGAACAGGAGAATAAATAAGAATGTACATACATAACAGAGAAAAGAGAAACCAACACTTGATCGAGTAAAAAAACCACGAATTGAGCAACCTGGCGTTTGAGAGTTCATCGTTTTCCCCCTTCTTGTCTTCCGTCCGACAGTGTTCCGGCATTCCGCACCCCCGGGCAAAATCCGCATTTTTCCGCAACCAGTACTTTCATAATATACCCTTCATGGGCTTCATGGTTTATTCCCGCTGACCTGCGGTTGCTTTTTTAATAATCCGTCGGGACCGGGGTCGTATAATCGTACGGGTCTTTACCGAGCTTTTTGCGAAGTTCGGCCTGCATCTCCCGAAGCTGCCGGGTTAATTCCCCGGCAAATACCTCATCGCCGACTTCTTTGACATGTTCGGCCGGGATGGGCTTGCCGTACAGTACGGCCACCCGGCCAAACAGTTTCGGAGCTTTTTTTGTCCGCGGCCAGCACTCAAATGCCCCGTCAATGACTGCCGGCACAATCGGCACATTCGCCCGTCGGCTGATCAGCCCGAACCCCGGCTTGATCTCCGCGATCCGGCCGTCGAAGGTGCGGCTGCCTTCCGGATACAAACACACGGCACGGCCCAGCTTCAGGACCGAGATTACGGTTTTGATGGCCCCGATATCCGCCTGGCCCTGCCGGATCGGGATGGCGTACAAAGAGCGGATCAGCCGGCCGAAAAACCGCCATATAAACTGTCCCGGGCCACAAACGAAAACGGCCGGCGAACCCACGACTGGCTGAACATCGGGTCCAGATAACTCTGATGATTGCACAGGATCAGTACCGGCCCTTCCAGAGGCACATTTTCCTTCCCGTACCACCGCAGCCGATACAGAATCGTCACCGTCCCCACGGTCACAAACTGGGCGAACGCCCGCCACCGCCGGCGCAGCCAATGATCTTGAATGTCAATGTCCGCCATTTTTCGTTTCTTCAATCCGCCGAATCATGATCTCGACAACCCCTTCGGCATCTACCCTCGTGGTATCAATATGAATCGCATCGGCCGCCGCAGCCAGCGGGCCCACCGAGCGGTTGATATCCGAAGCATCCCGGCTGAGGATATGCTTTTTCAGTTCCTCAAGAGCGACGGCTTTGCCGGCGGCCGCGAAATCCTTCTGCCGACGGCGAGCCCGTTCTTCCGGGTCGGCTTCCAGAAAAAATTTCCATTTCGCATCCGGAAAAACAACCGTGCCCTGGTCGCGCCCCTCCGTGACCACCTTTGAAAACCGATTCGCGAAATCCTGCTGCATCCGAACCAGGCGGCCCCGCAACGGTCCCTGGCAGGCGACATGCCGCACGTTCTCCGTCACTTCCGGCTCCCGAATCCGCTGCGTATAATCCTTCCCGTCTGCCCGCGTGCGGAGGACCGGCCCGTCATGTTCAAACCGAAACGCCGTCGAATCAATCAGCGACAGCAGGGCCTCGACATCCTCCAGGTCAACCCCTTTGTCCATCGCCGCGGCCGTCACCGTCCGATACATGGCCCCTGTATCAAGAAATACCGCGCCCAGACGCTCCGAGAGCATCCGCGCCACGGTGCTTTTGCCGACGCCGGCCGGCCCGTCAATCGTAATAACCCATGCATCCCGCATTGACAAATCCTGTAGGTAACGGTGATTTTGCGTAAGCAGGAAATATAACAAGACAGGCCCCGCACGTAAAGGAAGATATTCAGTGCAGGACAAAAGACCAACCCCCCGTAAAAGCGGATGGACGGCGGATTTTACCGCAGCGGCGGCATCGTCGTCTTGTGAAAACTGCCGAGGGCGTCCCGATACGGCGGCCCCTGGCTTACTGGTTGTGCTTGAAGCCCCCTTGGATGAGTCCGTTAATTCGGCAGATAGCCGCGGATCATCCACTTCAAATCTTCGTTGTCAGGTTGAATGAAAGTCCAGTAATTCGGGTTTCGCATCAGGTCGATGGTTCGCTTGTCTCTCCAGATTTTCTTCTCGGCGTGACCGTCGGCAAATCCGAGCGTACTCATGTCATTGTGATAGTACGCCGGAAAATCCCACCAACTGTTATAATTGTTTCCGTCCATCAAGACAAATCCGCCGAGCAGATAGTTCTGTTTGCGAACCGAAGTGCTGCCTTCTTTGGTGGCGTTTTCCTCGACAAATACATATTTATCGCCGGGCGAACGGATTTGGGTCATTTTGGTCACGCACATCAGGGCTTTGGCTCCGGAGGGAAAGTTGCTGACGGTTCGAAAACCCGTTATCAAATCGCCGCTGCGGCTGGTAAAATCCTCTCCGTTCATCAGGCCGGCGATGGAATAACTGCGATAAACCGCATACGCGGTTTCTTCCCGAACGGAGTTCTTGTCATTCGGACAGTGATACAGTTTTTCATCATTGGTGTAGGCGTACAGTTTGCCGGTTCGAATTCCGTTGATGCGCGTATCAAGCGTCATTTGAGGCCCGTTCGGAGTGGGCACTTTTTCCGGATCATCTCCCTGCCGGAACAGCGGTTTTTCACACCATCGGTACGGGGTAGCACGGCCGGGCCTGTCGGCCTCTGAATAGGTCGAACCGCCGACCAGGTTGTTGGCGTTGTCCGCCTGATAAGAATACCAGCTCAGCGAAAGCTGCTTCTGGTTATTCAGGCACAAGGCCCCCGTTGCGTATTCCTTGGCCGTCTTTAAGGAAGGAATGATAATCGCCAGCAGCAGGGCGATGATGGCGATGACAACCAGAAGTTCGATTAACGTAAAGGCGCGATGGTATTTCATGGGTTCTCTCTCTTTCGATAAGATAAGAATAAGCCAAACAACCTGGTTTGTCAAGTCTTTTCCTCAATGCGGATCGATTCTTGTGTCAAATGGTTGCAGCAACGATTTGCTAAAAAACCATCTCTTATCTGCCCGTTTCATATCGAGTTAGTGAGAGTAATTGTCCCCTGATCTGCGTCCAGAAAAAGGATTTGCCCTGTCTGAATAATCTTTGTGGCAGGGCCGACATTGACCACGGCCGGGATGCCGTATTCGCGCGCGACGATGCTGCCATGTGAAAGCAGGCCGCCCTGGTCCATCACAATCCCTGCCGCATTGACAAAATAGGGGGTCCAGCCGGGATCGGTAAAGGGTGCCACGAGGATTTCCCCCGGCAGCACCTGCTGGGTCTCATCGGCCCGAAGAATTACCCGCGCCTTGCCCGTAACCTTGCCCGGACAGACCGACATACCATGAAAAACGCGGATTCCGGTATCCACCGACGGCGGGACGTAACCGGCTGGATCAAATTGACCCACGATCACCTGCGGCGGATCAATGGCCTTCCATTGTTCATAGTCTCCCCGTCGCTGCTGAATTTGCTGAGCAATATCAAAAGCATTTTGGCCTTGGAGGACTGATTTGAGTTCCTCAAATTCAAAGAAGAAAATATCCTCCGCCTTTGCAAGAATCCCTTCACTCCGCATCTTTCGACCGAGGTCCAAAATGATCTGACGGACAAGAAAAAGCAGCCGGACCACCTCACTTTTAATATTTTCTCGAAACGCCAGACCCTGCTGTGCTCGTCTGACCTGCCTTCTCAAAAACCATCGCTTCAGCGGATTGCGAAGGTGTCCTGCAACCCGGTCAATTTCCTGTTGCTGATTCTGCACCTGCTGCGGATAGAACTGTCCCGGCGTCTGCCTCTCCGGGTTTTCCATACATCCTTTCACCAGCGTTAAGATATAATCCGGCCGTTCAGCCCATCGTGAATTGTAGGTCAGAATCTCACTGCGACAATGATGCCCGTGTCGCTGCATGAACTGCCCCCACCTTTGGATAAACTCTCGGCCTGCCTCCGTTTGTCGAAGATTCGCCTGCACCTGATCCCAGGATACACCGGAACCGACAATCTCCTGCACCTCCGCATCCTGCCGGGCCACTCGAGCCAGCTCACTCAGAGCCACACCCGCCTGCACATCATCCATATGGCCTGCCGCCTTCAGCAGCGAATGAGCAAGAATGCTGTTGTGATCATGAAACCATCGCTCACAAAGCCATCCCACCATCGCAGCCGGCAGCATAGGGATAACCATATACAATAAATCCAGACTCGCAAAACAACGTTCAAAAATCTCCTCCAGCAAAGCAACCGATTCCTGCATCGACATCGACGAATACGAAACACCGCGATAATGCCGATTGTGTTGTTTCATCCGCTCCAGAATCTTCAGTGCCTTGGAATAACGTCGGCTGAACACGAGGGCTGCACTGCGCGGCCCGCGCCACAGAATCTTCCACACACTGGTTTGCAGATCCGGCAGATCATCCGGTCCAAAACGGATCTTACGAAGATCATACTGTTCCTTATCTCCGCCGCCAAACAGCACATCCGCCTCCTGCGGTTTCATCAAAAACGAAGGCAGTTTCGTGATCAATCCCATCCCCATATTGAAATTAAAATACAATCGCCCGGCGACCCGGTCAATCAGTGGATGAGTCCCCATTTCAATCCCCAGTGTCCAGGCGAGATTGCCAAGCAGCGGCATCAATGCGCCTGTCA
>JAHDQI010000211.1 GCA_018433925.1 Phycisphaerae bacterium
ATCGCCGAAGTCAAAAAGGCCTCGCCGTCTGCGGGGCTGATCCGGGCGGATTTTGATCCGGTGGAGATCGCGAGAACGTACGAACGGTGCGGGGCGGATGCGATCAGCGTGCTGACGGATGAAAAATATTTCCAGGGCAAACTGGCTTACCTGACGGCCGTGAAGGAAGCCGTGGGGCTGCCGGTGCTGCGGAAAGAGTTTATCGTGGATGCCTACCAGGTCTGGGAGGCACGGGCTGCCGGGGCGGACGCGATTCTGCTGATTGCCGAAGCCCTCGCGCAGGGGCAGTTGGCGGACTTGCTGATCCTGGCCGGCAAACTGACCCTGACGACCTTGATTGAGGTGCATGGCGCCGATTCGCTGCTGCGGGTCCGCAGCATGATCGGCTTTCCGCAGGCCCATTACAGCGTGCTGGGGATCAACAATCGCGATCTGACGACGATGCGTGTGGATATCAACAATACGCGCCGCCTGGCTGGGCTGGTGGACGATCCGGGCAAACTGATTGCCGAAAGCGGGATCAAGACCCGGCAGGATGTGGAAACGCTGATTCGGGCCGGCGTCGGCGGGGTGCTAATTGGTCAGACGCTGTGCGAAAGCGAATCGATCGAGGAGGCCTTCCGGGAGCTGTTCGGGGCGGAGGGGCTGTAAGTGGAGTTTGTGATTCTGCCGCTTATTGGTTTGGGGATGGGGGTTTTCGGCGGACTGCTGGGCATCGGCGGATCGATCGTGATGATTCCTTCGCTGACGTTTGCTTACGGGGAAAACCAGCATCTGTACCAGGCGTCAGCGATGATCTGCAATTTTTTCGTAGCCGCATTTTCGCTTATTGGACACCGAAGGGCCGAGGCGTTTGTCGGCTCGGTCCTGAAAAAACTGATCCCGGCGGCGGTGGTTGGGATTCTTGGGGGTGTGGCACTGAGCAACTGCCGTTTTTTTGCCGGGGAAAACAGTTACTGGCTGGCCCGGCTGTTCGGTGCGTTCCTCGTGTATGTGGCGATTTATAATGGGCTGAAATTGCGGCCGGGGTATCGTGCCCTGGCGCCCCTGCCGCAAGACGAATCGGGCAGGAGCAAGCTGATTGCCGCCGGCATCGGTCTGCTGACCGGGCTGGGAGCGGGGCTGTTGGGCATCGGGGCCGGGACGGTGAGCACGCCTTTGCAGCAGATCGGGCTGAGGATGCCGCTGCGGAACGCGATGAGCAACTCGGCGGCCCTGATTGTCAGCATGGCGTGGCTGGGGGCGATTTATAAAAATGTTACGCTGGCAGAGCACAATATTGTGCTGTCTGATTCGCTGCGGATTGCCGTCCTGGTGATGCCTACAGCGATGCTCGGTGGGTATATCGGCGGGCACCTGATGCATACGCTGCCGAAGAATGTAGTGCGAGCGATTTTTGTGGGGGTCTGCATCCTGGCCGCAATTCGATTGCTGACCATCCGGCCGGGATGAGCTGAAGGTGTGCGGCCTGGTGAATGGCATGTGATAAAAGGAGGGAATTCTGCATTTTTGGGCTGGAAACGCGGTTTTTTGGCGGTTTTGTAGGTATTATTCCTGACGCCAAGTTTGTCCGTTGTTTGTCCTTTTTTGTCCACTCTTTGTTCTGTTTTGTCCGTTTTTTGTCCAAAAATTGCCGCTTTTTCTCCTGTTTTTTCCGAGTTTTTCCAGAGGCCAGAGGCCAACGGACAGCAATTAGCGGGTCGAAACTTCCTCTTCTGCACTTTTCAAAGGGCCCTGGGCCTTACGGTGGGCATTCTACCATAAAAATATTATATAGCAAGTATAAAATAATAAATATTTGATAAATAATAAAAAATATAATTTTGCATTACAGGTTGTTCAATGCTGATTTTGGCGGGGAGGCGGGCCGCAATGGACGTGATGGACTGATCCAACAAGCAGGCTGGAAACACACACTTTCATCTCGTTGGAGCTATCGGGGCACAAAATAGAAGGAAGGCCGCGGAGGACTGTATGAGGGTGTCTTTCAAGAATGGTTAACTGTGGGTTTTCTGAATAAGATATAATATATCGTAAATATCTCCAGGCCGTCCACTTTCCAACCTTCAACCCTGAAGCGGACCTTTCCGGCTCTTCTGAGAGGCAATCGTGATCCGATGTTTATGGACCTGTTTATTTTAGATTCTAAAGAAATTTTCTTTATTTATCTGTAACCATTGGAAATATATTGACTTATGAAAGTTTAGTCAGATTGGATCCCCTGGATTTTTGGGCTTTTCTTGTTTACTGCCGGGTAAGAATCCTTGCCGCCTAAAAAAAAAAGAAAGTCTATTGAACGTGATGTATTTTGTTGTTATAAAATCAGTTACAGAAATTCAGCGGGTTTATGAAAACCGCATTTTTAATAATTTGAGGAAGATTAAAAATTGTTATAACGTCAATATCGATTATATTTTTGATTGATTTTTTTCTGGTAATTCGCTACAATAGAATCAAATCTTTCATTAGCGGAGTATAACTATGGCGACTACAACTCCTATAAGTCTAACAAATTTATTGCCGGCGCCGGAACGGGCTCGTCTTGCGATTATCGAAATGATTCGATCAGGAAAAATTGCCAGCGGCAATAAAATTGACCAGCGTGATATTGCCAAACGGCTTAACCTGACGACCGCTCCGGTGAGGGAAGCTCTCAGTTCGCTTCAGTCAGAAGGACTTTTACAGAAAATTCCGGGTGTGGGCATCTTCTGTAAAGCTTATACGGTTGATGAAATTGAAGAAATCATTGAAATCCGGGGGGTTCTTGAAGGGCTTGCCGCACGGAGGGCGGCCGAGCGGATTACCGAGGAACAGAAAGTCAAACTCCGAGCTATCGCAGAGACTTTGTCAAAACCCCAGCGTTTTGCTCAAGAACAGATGTATCTTCAGGAGCATATTCGGTTTCACAGTTTTATTACCAATATCTCGAAAAGCCAAAACCTGATTAACCTTCTTAATCGCAATCATATTATTCAGCAGGTGCTCTGTAATATCAGCGCTTCTATCTGGCCGATTGAGCCGCATGATCATGCGACGATCGCGGAGGCCATTTGCAGCGAGGATCCGGACTTTGCGGAAGAACAGGTTAAAAAGCATATTGCGCCTACCTATAAGCAACGACTTCAGAATTTGCGGGAGCAATACGGCAATAATCCCGTTTTATAAATAAAGCGGCCGGCCGAAAAGCATAAAGCAGACATAGTAAGTCGTTTATAATTGATTTAATGAAAGAACCTGGCGGAAATAACGCCCTTTTTATCCCCATCCTCTTGCGCCACTGGAATATAAAAACACGTGTTCACGGCCGGGAACTGAAATAATCAAAAATTTTTTTTTGAACAGTTGACAATTGTAATAAGGATCAATATAATTGTAATAACAGTTATATTGAGAGGTCCAGGAGCATCAAATATAATGAATAAATGGCCAATAATCTCTGATATTCAGTAAAGGAACGTATCACTACTCTTTGGATTAGGGTTTGCTAATGATCTATGACCATATCGACAATGCCGGCCACTATTTTGATCCAGAAGACAAATTTTTTCGAGCGATTCAGTATGCCGTCGAATTTGAGCTGGCTCGACCGGATGGGGATTATGAGGTGGAAGGCAGGGGCCTCATTGCGAAGGTTCAAACCTACTTTACCTCTCCTACTGAGCAGCGCTTGTTTGAAAATCACAAGTTGTATGCGGATATACAGATTATGCGATGCGGCAGCGAGAGACAGGATGTTGTGATTTCCGAAAAGTTAGAACCATTAGGGCCCTATCAAGAACAAAAAGATGTGACCAAATATACTTCCCCGGCACTGTTTTCCTCCATTGTGCTTCATCCCGGTCAATTTGTGGTCTATTATCCGGATGATATTCATCGCCCGAATTGCCAGATCGGATTCGATTCGCAAAAAGTTCGTAAGATCTGCATGAAAGTCAAATTATGAAGATTATGATCCGATCGGATATTGAAGGGGTTACCGGGGTAACGACCTATCCGCAGGCCGAGGGGACGGAATTCGGCAAGCGTATGCTGATGAATGATTTGAATGCCTGTGTCGAGGGGATTTTATCGACGGGCCAGCATGAGATCATCGTTTATGATGAACATACAGACGGCCGGAATGTGTCCATGGAATTGTTGCCGTCCTGTGTGAGCGTTATCATGGGCAAGCCGCCTTACCGGCCGGACTGGGGGGGGATTGATGCTTCCTTTGATGTGATGGTCATGGTGGGATTTCATGCCCGGTCCGGTGCGGGCGGGGCCCTTTTGCCGCACAGTTATTCGAGAAAAAACCTTGAGATCCGGTTAAACGGCCGGATTGTCGGCGAGATCGGGATGGAAGCGGCGATTGCCGGGGATTTTGGTGTGCCGTTGTGGCTGGTGACCGGGGATTCGGCGGGCATGGCCGAAGCCAGGGAAACCATCCCGGGTGTGCGAACCGTGTCCGTCAAGGAAGCGCTGGGTGAATCTGAGGCGCTGTGTTATCCGCCTGCCAGGACGGCGCAGATGATCTATGATTGTGCCAAAGAAATGATTGACAATCCGCCTCCGGTCCACCCGTTCCGAATTGCCGGTCCGGTTGAAATGCAGATTGATCTGGCTCCGGGCGAGTATACGGCCACCCTGAAAAATCTGTATCCAGGGATCTTTATCAAAGAAAACACAATTGCCGTCGAAGGGGAAACGACGACGGCGGCCTGGTCAAAATACTGGGCCATTCAAAAAGAAGGGAAGAGGCAATGAGTTTTTGCGACTCTATGCGGCTGGGTGTAAATCATCACCTGCTGTATGCGGATGTCATCAAGGATTCGAGTGAGCACCTTCGAACTCTCGAGGCGGTTCTTGCCGACCCCCGCCTGGATCTGGTGGATATGTGGTATCCCTGGGATATCCGGGAGGCCTGTGTGAAGTCGGTTTTGGATTCGGGGAAAATCATTTATTATAATATGGGCAATCGAGCCGGACAGCGCCCCCTGGCCCCGGCCTCCATGGACAAGGAGCACCGGGAATATACCCTGGCGGTTTACAAAGATGAACTGGATCGCGCCACGTTAGTGAAGGCCCGGAAGATTATCACCAATTCCGGTCCCAACGACGCGGAGAACCGGGATCGATGCAAAGACTACCTGGTTGATTTCTATATTGAACTCTGTGACTGTGCCGAGTCCATGCTTGTGATGATCGAGCCGACGGATTGGGATACGAGCAAATGCAAACTGATCGGTTCTTCCAAGGAAGCCGTGGAAATATGCCGACGGGTAAGGGAAGCGGGGTTCGACAATATGGCCAGTATGATCGATATGTGTCATATTCCGCTGATGCATGAAACGATTGCGCAGGCCGTTGCGGACACCGGCGAGTACCTGGAGCACATTCACCTGGGTAATTGTGTTACGGACCGGCCGTCTCCCTTTTACGGAGACAAGCATCCGGGCTTTGGGATTGAAGGAGGTGTATTCGGTGTTTTTGATATCGCCGAGGTTTTTCGTCTTTGCCTGGCAAGCGGCTATTTCAAAAAAGAAACTCCCGGATCGGCCAGCATTGAGATGCGTCGGCTCCCGGGCCGGTCGAGTGAGGATTGTTTTGACAAGTATTATGAGGTTGTCTGCCAGGCCTGGGAGATAGCTGTTAAGACAGAGGTATAATCGGAGCTGAACATGACCAAGAAAGTAGTGGGATTCGGCGAGATTCTCGGGGCGATTCGTCCGGTCGGATTTGCGGCCTTTGGGGATTCGAATGAGTACATGATTCTGGCCGGCGGGTCCGAGGCCAATGTGCTGGCCAAAGTCGGAGGGCTGGCGCCGGGAATTAAGACGGAATTCGTCTCGAAGATGAAAAATGACCTGATGGGTCGTTTGCTGCGAATGGATATGCAAAAACATACCATCGGGATGGATTCCGTGATTTGGACGGATGAAGACCGCAACGGTTTGTGTTTTGTGGAGCAGGGGCTGGGACCGATTACCGCCGAGGGCGGTTACGACAGGTCGCATTCCGCCGTTGCAATGGCAAAACCGGGGGAGTTTGATTTTCGCTGCCTGGAAGGGGCGGATGCCTTTTTTACTTCCGGAATCACCGCGGCGTTAAGTGAAAACACGCTTCAAAACACCCGGCTGGCCCTGGAGGCGGCCAAGAGAAATCAGGTGCCGACGTTTATTGATATTAATTACCGCAACAAATTATGGACGCCGCAGCAAGCCAGCCAGGCATTGATGTCCATGGTTGAGGAGGACCTGTTTACGGCCGTAGTTATTAC
>JAHDQI010000371.1 GCA_018433925.1 Phycisphaerae bacterium
GCGGTCACCCCTGCGCTGCCCTCTCGGTCCGCCTGCCGCATCTTGACATACAGCAGATCCTGAAAATTCACATGAGAACGCTTAAATCCGTTTGTATTGACGTTGGCCAGGTTGTGAGCGATCACATCCACCATCGTCTGCTGCGCGTCCATTCCGGTCGCGGCGGTTGAAAATGCCCGAAGCATAACAAACTCCTATCTTTAACTGTTGACCACGCTCATGATGGCCTGCGAATTTTCCCGCTGACGGCGCATGACATTCATATTCGCCTCATACAAGCGAGACAGGGTCATCATATTCACCAATTCCCCGACCATCTGTACATTCGACTGCTCCTGGTATCCCTGGCGAACCGACAGCCCTTCGGCCGGTGCCGGATTCAGACCCGCCGGCGCACGAAACACACCCATCCCCGCCGGAACCAACTGCCCCTGGCGCTCTCCGAAATCAACCAGTTGCAGACGGCCGATCTGAGCCTCCCCGGCCGAAATCGTCCCGTCGGCGGCAATCTGAAGATCCGATTCGCCCGCCATCGGAGGCAGAACGATCGGCCCGTTCTCCCCGGCCAAAATATACCCGTTCAGATCCACCAGTTGCCCCAGCAGATTCACACGAAGGCACCCGTTCCGCGTATACAGAGGCCCCTCCGGCGTCTGCACCGTCAAAAATCCTCTCCCGTCCAGCGCCACATCCAGCGGCCGATGGGTCTCCTGCAGCGAACCCTGCGCAAAATCCATCGCCTGTGAGGTCTCAATCGGATTGCTTTTCAGCGAACGCTTGCCTTCCATCGCCTCCAGGTGTTTCCTGTATTCCTGCTGAAACGAAACAATCCGTTTCTTAAACCCCGCCGTCCCCGCATTGGCCACATTGTGCGACACACAGTCCAGTTGCTGCATAAGTCCGTTGAGCCCGGATGCGATTGTCTTGGCCGCTTCTGTCATTTTATCCGCTGCCCTCCAGTGCCATTTCCACTTCTTCGCCTTCCAGCACCTCCCCCAGTTCCATCTCCAGGCCCTGTTCAATCGCCATTTGATTGGTAATCCGAATCAATTCATTCTCACAGTGGTCGTCCAGCCCCATCAGTTCCAGGATAAACGAAGGTCCCGTCTCGCTTTCCGCCGCCCGCCGAACCTCCGCGATATCCTGCACCACCCGCCCCGGCTGCACTTCAAAAATCACCAGAAC
>JAHDQI010000253.1 GCA_018433925.1 Phycisphaerae bacterium
CTTTTGCGTGTGGTCAACCCCGGCCGCCACCGGATTGAGGCCTATACCTTTGACGGGCATCTTGAGTGGTTCTGGGGCAGGCCGTCGGTAAAACTGGACGGATTCAGCGGCTGCTGCAACCCGGTGGCTTTTGCGATGCTTCCCGGCGGCGGTTTTGTCACCTGCGAGAAGGGACTGGTCCGCGTCAAGGTCCATGATGAAGAAGGCCAGGTCATCGGTGCCGTGGCCGGTCCCGATCAACTGGGCTGGCAGGCGCCGCTGCGTGTGTGCGAGACGCCCGAGCAGTGTCAGGATCGCGGGCTGGATGTGGTCGTCAGCGCAAACGGGCGGGTGTATGTGCTGGATCGAATGAGAAATCGTGTGCATCGTTTCGAGAAGCGATAAACGCATGAACGAAATACAGAACAAAACCCAAGGCCCAGCCCTCATTCAGCGCCGGCATTTCCTGACGCTGACGGCGCGAACCGGCGCCCTGGCGGCGATGGGCGCCCTGGGCTCGGTTCTGATCGCCAAACGCGCCCGTCTGCGGAGCCGGGGCCTGTGCCCGGATTCGGCGAGCCCGGCCGATTGCCGCCGCTGCCGGCAGTTTGACTCCTGCCGACGGCCGCGGGCCTTGTCTGTCAGGAAGGCATCCGGAAAGAACCATGAACAATAAACCAAATCAATTGTCCCGAAGGCAGCTTCTTCGGGAGGGATTCTGGACGGTTTCGATCACGGCCGCGGGCGCGGCCGCTGCGGTGCTGGCGGCCCGAAGCCGAAGGCCGTCAATGGTTTGGCAGATCGACCCGTTCAAATGCATCGGCTGCGGCCGCTGCGCGACGCATTGCGTGCTCAGCGAGTCGGCTGTCAAATGCGTGCACGCCTATTCCATGTGCGGATACTGCGACCTGTGCACGGGCTATTTCGATCCCGATCCGAAGGCGCTGGATACCGGCGCCGAGCATCAATTGTGCCCGACGGGAGCGATCCGGCGGCGATTCGTCGAGGAGCCGTATTTTGAGTTTACGATTGACGAAAGCCGCTGCATCGGCTGCGGCAAATGCGTGGTCGGGTGCGCCGCTTTCGGCAACGGTTCGCTGTTTCTGCAGGTCCGTCATGACCGCTGCCTGAACTGCAATGAATGCGCCATCGCCAGGGCCTGCCCCTCGCAGGCGTTTGTTCGCGTTCCCGCCGACCGGCCGTATTTAATGAAAGATCAGCGATGAGACGCGGCATTCTGACGGTATGGATTCTTTCAGGGCTGCTGCTGGGCACGGCCTCGGCCGAGACGGTTCGGCGGTTTCCGCCGCCGCAGTTTGAAACCGATTACGTTATGCCGACGGCAACCGAGCCGCCGCCGCGGGCGGCCCTGTGGGATACGCTGGATTCCGCCGTGCTCCTCGGGACGCTGCTGCTGGCGGTCTGGCTGATCTTTTTCAAACGCCGCCGCAGTTGGATTGTCGCGCTGATGATTTTCAGCGTGCTGTATTTCGGTTTCTGGCGAAAGGGCTGCGTCTGTCCCATTGGGGCCATCGGCAATGTGACGGTTTCACTGTTTGATTCCGGCTATGCGCTGCCGCTGGTTGTGCTGGTTTTTTTCCTGCTGCCGCTGGGGATCGGCCTCTTTTACGGGCGTGTCTTTTGCGGGGCGGTCTGTCCGCTGGGAGCCATTCAGGATTTGGTGGTGCTGCGTCCGCAGCCGGTTCCGGAATGGCTCGAAACGGCCCTGCGGCTGGGGGCATGGCTGTACCTGTCCCTGTCGGTCTTGTTCGCCGCCACCGGCAGCGGCCTGCTGATCTGCCGGTACGATCCGTTTATCGCGTTCTTCCGTCTCAGCAGCAATTCATCACTGCTGATCCTCGGAATCTTGTTTTTGGGAGTGGGGGTTTTCATCGGCCGGCCGTACTGCCGGTTCGTTTGTCCGTACGGATTGCTTCTGCGGCAGGCCGGGCGGCTCTCGCGGCGGCATGTAACGATTACGCCGGACGAATGCATCCATTGCCGGCTCTGCGAGGAGGCCTGCCCGTTCGGCGCGATCCATGCCCCCACGGCTCCCTGGCCGGAAAAGACACTGGCCCGCGACCGCAGGCGGTTGGTGTTTTTGTTTGTCCTGCTGCTGTTTCTGATCGCGGCCGGTGGCTGGATCGGCTATCGCCTGCATCCGCTCCTGGCCCGGGCCAACCCGACCGTGGCCCTGGCCGACCAGGTACAGAGCATGGAGGCCGGGTTGAGAAGTGAACCGACCGATGAAATCCGGGCCTTTCGAACGACCGGCCAAAGCGACGAGGCCCTCTATGCGCAGCGGGATGAGATTCTTTCCTCTTTTGCGCTCGGCGGCACCCTGGTCGGGATGTTTATGGCCCTGGTCGCGGGCGTCAAACTGATTGCAGTCAGTGTTCGCCGCGTGCGGGTCGATTACGAAGCCGACCGGGCGGGATGCCTGGCCTGCGGCCGCTGCTTTGCGTATTGTCCCCGGCAGCGTCTCAGAGACAACCCGGCCGAACGGACTGTTTCCAATACATCTTTGCAAAAGGAAGCGGCGAATGCCTGATTCGACCGAACAAAAATTTCTGCTTCGTCAAAATCCGTGGTACCAGGCGGCCGTCGGTTCGGCGATTGTCTCGGCGGTCTTTGTCGGCGTCATCGCGGTGCTGCTGGCCGTGCAAACCTATCATCTGAAGGGGACCGATTCGAGGCGGACCGCAAAACTGGAGATGCTTCGCCGGCAGTATCAAAGCGCTCCGGCCGATGAAGCCCTGGCCGGGGAGATTCGCGATTTTGACGCCCGCCTGCGGCGCGATCAGTTTGCCCGCCTTCAGTTTGTCAAGCGAGGGGTTGTGCTCTTGACGGCTTCCCTGGCCGTCTTGGTTGGGACCCTGTATTGGCTTGGATCGTTTGCCCGCCGTCTGCCGCATCCGGAGCCGCCGGGCGATCTTTCGCCGCAGCAGGTCGCCCGGGCCATGCAGACCAGGACAGCCGTAACCCTGACGCTGGTTATCATGGGCGCAGCGGGCCTGTACATGGCCATGCGCACCAGTGAGCCGCCTGCTGCGGCCCCGGCTGCCGAAGAAGCGGCGGCCGCTCAAGAACCGGCGGCCCCGCCCCCGGCATTTGCCTCCTGGCAGCAAATGCAGCGGAACTGGCCGGTTTTTCGCGGACCCGAGGGAGCCGGAATCTGCCGTTTTGAAAAAATTCCCACGGAATGGGATGGCCCGTCAGGCAAAAATATCCGCTGGAAAACGGCAATTCCGCTGCCCGGCCACAATTCGCCGATTGTCTGGGAAGACCGCATCTTCCTGACCGGCGCTTCGGAAGACAGCCGGCAGGTGTACTGTTTTGACGCCGACACCGGCTCCCTGCTCTGGACGGGGACGGTGCCGATCTCCTCTTCCCCGGATCGGGAGGATATGTACATTATGGAGGATACGGGCTACGCGGCCTCAACCGCGGCCGTCAACGGCGCCTATGTGGCGGCGATTTTTGCCGATGGACAGGTGGGCTGCTTTGATCTCGAAGGCCGCCGGCAATGGGTCCGTTCTCTCGGCGTTCCCAACAGCGCCTATGGCTATGCCTCTTCGCTGGCGGCCTGGGAAGACAAGCTCATCATCCAGTTCGACCAGGACTATGAACCCGGCCGCAGCAAATTGATGGCTCTCGATTTCGCCGCGGGAACAACCGTCTGGCAGACGGATCGCCCCGTGCCCAATTCGTGGACCACCCCTACGGTTGTCCGGCTCGGCGACCGGATGCAGATTCTGACCAGCGGATCGCCGTGGGTCATCGGCTATGACCCGGCCAACGGCAGCGAGCTCTGGCGGGTGGAGTGCCTGGGCGGGGATGTGGCCCCGACGCAGATCGTCGCCGGAGGGCGTGTTCTTGTCATCGAACCCTATACGAAACTGGCGGCGGTTGATCCGGCCGCCGGGCAGGTGCTTTGGGAGGCGGGGGGCAGTCTGCCCGATATCTGCAGCCCGCTCAGCGATGGCCGGCTCGTCTGGACCCTGTCTTCCGAGGGCACGCTGAGCGGCTATGACATCATCGACGGCAGCCGCCTCTATGCCGAGGAACTGGACGGTTTCTTCATGGCCTCTCCTTCCTTGATAGGGGATATGCTGATGCTGGTTGGTATGAAGGGCCGGACCCTTTGGATTCGGGCCGGTCGCGCCTTTGAAATGATTTCCGAATGCGAGCTCGGCGAAGAAATCTTCGCTTCTCCGGCGTTTCATCCCGGCCGGATCTATCTTCGCGGAACAAACCATTTGTATTGTATCGAATCGCAGCCGTAAGAATATGCCGCAGGAAGACCCGATCAATCTGGACCTTGTGGATCGCTGCGTGGAGCGAATCGGCGCCGCGCAGGACCGAACGCTTGCGCTTCTGCAGGCGATTCAGCGGGCCTATGGATATCTGCCGGCCGAAGCCCTTCGGCGGCTCAGCGAGAAAACCGGCCGCCCCCTCGATGAGGTGTGGGGGGTAGCCACGTTTTATGACCAGTTTCGTTTTACGCCCGCCGGACGGCACCGCATTCGCGTCTGCATCGGCACGGCCTGTCATGTCAAGGGCGCCGGGGCGGTCTTTGACGCGTTTCGCAGGTATTTGAAAATCGCCGACAATCAGGACACCGATTCGGACCGCCTGTTTACAGTCGAAAAGGTCGCCTGCCTCGGCTGCTGTATGCTGGCCCCGGCGGTGCAGATTGACGACTTGATTTACGGCTACCTGTCCGCGGAAAAAATCCCCTCGGTCCTGCGGGATTTTCTCCGGCAGGCCGATCAGCCCGCTCCTTCAGCCGCCGCCGCGCAAACAGCCCGGCCGCCGTATGCACAGGTCCGCATCTGCCTCGATACAAGCTGCCGGGCCGTGGGCAGCCACCTCGTCTATGCGGAGTTTGAGCGGGAGATTCACCGGCAAAAACTGCCGATGGAGGTCAAAAGTGTATCCTGTCAGGGCGTTTCTTATCTGGCTCCCATGGTGGAGATCGCCGGTCAGGACGGCCGGCTCGTTCGCTATGGGAAGGTCCGTCCCGCGGATGTTCGCTCCATCCTGCGGAGACACAGCCGGCCTCCCGGCCCGGCCGGCAGACTCCGTCTTGCCGTTGGCGGATTTCTGGACAAATTGCTCGAAGATCGGCTCGGCGAACCGCCCGTGCGGTTTGAAACCTCGATTCGGGACGGCGATCTTTCGGACTATCTGGACAGGCAGGTGCAGATGGCCACCGAACAGGCGGGCGATTCGGCGCCGCTGGACCTGCGGGAGTATGAGAGCCGGCAGGGCTTTGAGGCGTTTCGGCGGTGCCTGCGCGAAAAAACGCCCCGTCAGGTCATCGAAGAAATTGAAAACAGCGGCCTGCGGGGACGCGGCGGCGGGGGGTATCCGACCTATCTCAAGTGGGCCGCCGTGCAGCACAGCGATGCCGAAAAAAAATACATCATCTGCAACGGAGACGAAGGCGATCCCGGTGCTTTCATGGACCGGATGCTGATGGAGTCCTATCCGTTTCGGATCCTGGAGGGCATGATGATTGCCGCCTGGGCGGTCGGGGCCGCGGAGGGCTATTTATATATCCGCGATGAGTATCCGCTGGCGGTGGAACGCATCGGCCAAGCCCTTCAACTGTGCAGGGAAAACGGCTATCTCGGAGACCATATTCTGGGGACGGATTTCTCGCTGGACCTGCGTATCTGCTGCGGGGCCGGGGCCTTTGTCTGCGGCGAGGAGACGGCCCTGATCGCCAGCATCGAGGGACGCCGTCCCATGCCGCGGCTGCGTCCTCCGTATCCGGCCGTCGAGGGGCTCTGGGGCATGCCCACCCTGATTAACAATGTCGAGACGTACTGCCTGGCGACGTGGGTTGTGCGAAACGGCGCCGAGGCCCTCGCACGCTACGGGACGGCCCACAGCAAGGGAACCAAGGTCTTTGCCCTGGCCGGCAAGGTGGTCCGCGGCGGACTGGTCGAGGTGCCGATGGGCATGACGGTCCGGCAGATCGTCGAGGAAATCGGAGGCGGCATCAGCGGCGGCAAACGGTTTAAGGCCGTCCAGATCGGCGGTCCGTCGGGAGGGTGCCTGCCTGCCGAACTGGCCGACATCAGCGTCGATTATGAATCCCTTACCGAGGCCGGGGCCATGATGGGCTCCGGCGGTCTGGTGGTTCTCGATGAGGGAGACTGCATGGTCGATATCGCCCGCTATTTCCTCGAATTCACCCAGCAGCAGTCCTGCGGCAAGTGCACCTTCTGCCGGGTGGGCACCAGGCGGATGCTCGAAATCCTCGAACGGCTTTGTCAGGGCCGCGGAAAAAAGGGCGATATCGAAAAACTCGAGCAACTGGCCCGGCTGATTCGAGACAGCAGCTTGTGCGGACTGGGCACCACGGCCCCCAACCCGGTGCTTTCCACAATCGCTTATTTTCGCGAGGAATACGAAGCGCATATCGAGGGACGATGCCCCGCGGCCTTCTGCAGGGCCTTGATTCGATATACCATCAATGACAAATGCATCGGCTGTACCCGTTGCGCCCAGCGCTGTCCGGCCGATGCCATTGCGATGCGTCCCTATGAGCGGCACGAAATCGACCCCGACAAATGCGTCCGCTGCGGAACCTGCAAATCCGTCTGCCCGGTCGAGGCCGTCGATGTGGAATAAGAAAAAAGCCGCGACTGGACAAAGTCCTCGGCTTTTGGTTTAATCGGCGTATGAAAACGGCCTTTATTATCGCGGTAGGCAATGAACTGCTCAGCGGACAGCGGGTGGATACGAATTCTTCATGGATTCAAAACCAACTGCTGACGCTCGGAATTCCCGTTCTTGGCGGCTGTCTCGTGCCGGATGAAACGAATCGAATCGTCGCCGCCCTCGAGCAGGCCTGCGAACTGGCCGATGTGGTGATCCTGACCGGCGGGCTGGGGCCGACGGATGATGACCTGACACGAGATGCCCTCGCGGAATTTTTAGACAAGTCGCTTGAGCTGCGCCAGGATCTCCTGCAGGAAATCGATCGCTATTTCAGTCGGCGAGGAATGACGATGGCCCCCACAAACCTCGTGCAGGCGTATCTGCCGACCGGAACCGTGCCGATTGACAATACCAGGGGCACCGCGCCGGGCATCCACGCCGAAAAAGACGGCAAGCTCTTTTTCTGCCTGCCGGGCGTACCCGCTGAAATGAAAACGATGGTGACCGATTATATTTGTCCCATCCTGGCCGCCGACGCCGACAGGGGGGTCATCCTGATCGGAAAGGTCCGCTGTTTTGGGCTTGGCGAGTCGGTTATTGCCGAAAAACTCGGCGATTTGATGAAACGCGGCCGAAATCCACAGATCAACAGCACCCCCCATGAGGGGGACATCGTCCTGCATATCATCGCCGCCGCCGCCGACCGGCCGACCGCCGAAAATTGGGTCGCCCGGGATCGCGACCTGATCTGCCGGCTGCTGGGGGAGGCGGTGTATGGATTTGATGAACAGACATTGCCCGAGGCGGTCGGTTCCGAGTTAAGACGCCAGGGCCTGAAACTGGCCCTGGCCGAATCCTGCACCGGCGGCCTGCTGGCCAAACTGATTACCGATGTTCCCGGCAGCAGCGATTATTTTCTTGGCGGCTGGGTGACCTACAGCAATGAGGCCAAAGTACGCGATTTAGGGGTTTCGCCCCAGGTACTCGAACAATACGGTGCTGTTTCGGAACCCGTTGTTCGAGCCATGGCCGAGACGGCCGCCGCCAAGACCGGGGCGGAGGTCACAGCGGCCATTTCGGGCATTGCCGGTCCGGAAGGCGGTACGGAAGAAAAACCGACTGGTTTGGTCCACATCGGCCTGTTTTTCAAGGGACAAACGGAGGCACAGGCATTCCGATTTTCACCGACCGGACGCTTGTCTGTACGCAGAAGGGCGGCGATGACGGCTCTAAATTGGATCCGATTGAAATTGAAGATTTGACTCGATAACCGGCTTGTGATATAGTTAACATGTCCAGGGCCGGGGAGGTACTATAATAATAGAGGATTCATGGCGAAAAAACGCAGACATTTAGGCGAGATTATTTATGCCAAGGGATGGGTCGATAAACCCAATCTGATTAAGGCCTTAAAGAAGGCCAAGCAGACCAATCGCCGACTCGGTGAGACCCTTGTGGAGATGGGGCTGGCAACAGAAGACCAGATCATGCAGGCCCTGGCCCGCCAGTTTGGCATGAATTACGTCGATCTGGACGATGTGGAAATTCCCTCGGACGCCCGATCGATCATCCCCGAAGAAGTCATCAAGAAACACCGCGTACTGCCCCTCGGACGTGAAAACGGAAAGCTGAAAATCATCATTCCGGACCCAATGAATTTGGAATTGATGGATTTGCTCCGTTTTCGCCTCACGGCCGACCTCGACTGTTATCTGGCCAGTCCCTCCAAGATCGATGCCTATATTAACAAAAAACTCGATGAGGTGCGCAGCAGTATCGACGCCACCGCCGCCGAACTGACGGAGGCGGGCCATACCATTGAGGCGGAAGTCCGGCGGGCGCAGGCCTCCGAAGAGGACGAAGAAGGCCCCATTATTCGGCTCGTGAACCTGATTATCGACGAGGCCGTCAAGATGCGGGCCAGCGATATTCACGTCGAGCCGATGGCCGACCGCGTCCGCGTTCGCTACCGTATTGACGGGGTCTGTATCGAACGCGACAATATCCCCAAAAACATGCAGGCCCCGCTGCAAGCGCGTTTAAAGATTATGTCGGGCATGGATATCGGCGAGCGCCGGCTGCCCCAGGACGGCCGGATCAAGAGAATGATCGAAAATCAGGATATCGATTTTCGTGTATCCTGTCTGCCGGGCTACCACGGGGAAAGCACGGTGCTGCGTATTTTGCGCCCCGATTCGGTCAATATCGGCATTCAGGCCATCGGCTTCGAGGCCGAGGATTATGCGCGGTTCGTCAAGATCATCAAGCGGCCCAACGGCATCTTTCTTGTCACCGGCCCCACCGGTTCCGGGAAAACCACTACCCTTTATTCGGCCCTGCAGGAACTGAATCGGCCGGATAAAAAGATCATTACCGCCGAGGACCCCGTCGAGTACAACATCGGGGGCATCAACCAGTGCCAGGTACGCACGGAAATCGGCCTGACATTTGAGAAGATTCTTCGGTCCATGCTGCGTCAGTCGCCCAATATCATCCTGATCGGTGAAATTCGTGACGGCATCGTGGCCGATATCGCGATTCAGGCCGCCCTGACCGGCCACCTCGTATTCAGCACCCTGCACACCAATGATGCCCCCAGCGCCATTACCCGATTGATTGATATGGGCGTCAAGCCCTTCCTCGTGGCCAGTTCCATTCAGGCGATTATGGCCCAGCGTCTGGTCCGGACCATCTGCAAAAACTGC
>JAHDQI010000261.1 GCA_018433925.1 Phycisphaerae bacterium
GATCTCTGAATTACACCCTCCGGTTTCGAACGGGATCCTATATGAATTTCCGTGCTCAACCCAATGGAGCCGTCCGAGTACACCATTGGTGTGACGGTCAGCGTATCTTTAACCCAGACATACTCGGTTATATTGTAGGCATCGCTGGCCCCGCCCAGACCGGTCTTGACCTTTTCAACAGGCGTGAAATCCTGAATCGTCACCGTCGCCGACTGCCCATTGACCGTTTCGAGCGAAGGATTCAGCAAAATCTTCAGATACCCTCGCGAAATCAACACATCGATGACCGTACGAACCTGGTGACCCGGAACATGCTGATCTAACCAATACCCGAAATCCGCCCCGAAATTCGCCCGCTCCGTCTCCCGCAGCGAAGCGCCCGGAAAGGCCGACTTCAGATCCAGCAGCGCACCCTGACTCAGTGAACTCAAAGAAAAACCGGGATAATCAGACTGACTGATCTCAAAAATACTCCCGTTTTGAATCCCGTAATGCTTTCCCCCGCTGGACCCATAGTAAAAAGTGGTCAGCTTCTCACCCAGCGTAATCTCCTCCCCCAGAAAATTTTCAATAAAAATCGAGGTCTCCCAGTCCATGGTGATATCCCCAAACCGCTCCAGAATCAGGCAGTCCACATTCACCTGCACCGGCGGCACATCGATCTTTTCCAGGTATAATAGCACCTGGTCGGCTTGTTTGTGATCTTTGCAATAAGCCACAATCTGATTCGTAGGACCATGCGGATGGCTGGGCACATCAAGCTGTTCCCGAACCAGTTTGGCCAATTCGGCGGCCGGGTGATGCCGGGTAAAATAAAAGACTTTCACCCCATCCTTGATCTCCAGTCGGCTGGGCGGCTGCAAATACAGATCCGGAAGCGGGTTGTTTACTTGGGGGGGTTTGCGTACCTCGCGAAGTTCCTGCAAGACCCTCATGGCTTCTATTTCCGTCGATTTTTTATCAAAAAATCCCCCGCATCCGGCACAAACAAACGTCCCGGCAAGAACCATCGCCGCCAAAGCCCGCCTCGCAAAACAGCAGGCCTCAGCGCCTTTCCGATCGTGTGTCAATACGATTCTGCTCATGAGGTCAAATCGGTTTATCCTCAGAAGATTCCTCTGTATCCGTCTTCTCCTGCGGGGGTTCCTGTTCAAGTTCTTCGGCCTGTTGACGCAACCGCTCGGCTTCCTGTTCCGACCGGGCCGCCTCCTGTTCAAGGTGGCGAGCCCTGGCCTCTGCTTCCTCGACTTGCTTTTGCGAGGCTTCTGCCTCCTGGAGCGCCTGCTGCGCCTGTTGCCGGGCCTGCTGCATCTCCTGCTCCAGTTTCTCCAGCAGCGCCTTCTGCTCCTGCGACTGGGCCTGTTCGCTCTCCGCTTTCCGAACCGCTTCCTCCAACTGCTGCTGCGCCTTGCGGATACGATCCTGCGCCTGTTTCATTCGCTCTTCATGACGGATCGCCTCTCGACGGGCCCGCTCGGCATGGAGTTGCTGCTCTCGGGCAAGACGCTCGGCCTCTTCCGCATCACGGCGGGCCTTGACCAGGTTCGCTCGCGCCTCCTCGGCCTGCTTCTCCATCATTTCCGAATACATCTTCGTGCCGATCGGATCGCCAAAAAGATCCTCCAGCGTGGATCCATAATCCGGCGTTTCGTACTTCTCCCGAATCATCTGGGCCGTCTCCGCATACGAAACACTGCCCGAAGAGATACTCGGCGTCAAAATGAAAATTATCTCCGTAGCTTTTTCCTCAAAATCCTTACTCGAAAACAGAATCCCAAGCAGCGGAATATCTTTCAGGCCCGGCACCCCCCGAATAACCGAACGGTTTTCACTTTTCCGCATCCCCCCAATTACCAGACTCTTGCCCGGTTCAATCCGATTTTCCTTAACTTGAATCGAACGCTCCGTGATAATGGAGCTTTGGACCACCCCTTCCGGCTTCGATTTCGACCCGATTGTAATGTCTGTCTTCAGCCCGATCGAGCCGTCGGCATACACCTGCGGCGTCACTTTCAGTGTATCGGCCACCCATTTGTAATCCGTCAGCGTATAACTGATCGTATTGTTCTGCTCGCTGCTGCCTTTGGCCGTCACCAGCAGTTCAATCGGGGCATTGTCCCGAATCATCACCGTCGCGGTTTTTCCGTTCACGGTTTCCAGGGTCGGATTCAGCAATATCTTCAAATATCCCCGTGACTCCAGCAAATCAACCACCAACCGAAACTGATGACCGAAAAGTCCCTTGTCGCTCCACAGCCCAAAATCCAGCCCGAAGTCAGACCGACGGCTTTCCCGAAGAGAAGCTCCCGGAAACGCCGGACGGGGATATTTATCCGCCCCGATTGTAATCTCCTCCCCGAATAAATTCTCGATCAGCAGAGTCGTCTCCCAGTCCATCGTGATATCGCCGAACCGTTCCAGAATCAGGCAATCAATATGAACCTGGATCGGGGGCACATCCGTCCGCTTTAAAAATTCCAGAACCTGGTCGCACTCGCCATTGTCCTTGCAGTGAATGATTAACTGGTTGGTTGACGAATTCGAACTCACCTTAAAACCAAGTCCCTTAATCTGCCCCCCCAGGGAATCCGCGGGATGATGTTTTGTAAAATAAAACAATTTCACCCCATCGGAAACAGGAAGACGCGCCGGCTCGTCCCGATAAATATCCGGAAGCGGATTGGCAATATGCGGATTCTCGCGAATCTGAGACAATTCATTCAAAATCGCACGGGATTCGATCTCCGTTGATTTGCGCTCAAAAAAGGTCTGAATTTGACCTTCCTCCGAATAGGTTTGACACCCCGAAATAACCCAGATTAACACAAGGACCAATCCGATGATCCCTTTGCCAATCACAATCCCTCTCCGATTTTTATTGGATTCGTAAAAAAGCATCCCCAACCAAAACTTATACCGACTCCGTTCCAGACACACAACCATTCTTTTGAAATATCGGCTAAATGTCTTTTTTTCATGCAAAATGAATCAAAAAATAAGGAATCTCTTAAAAATTAACCGCCCGTTTCCAATGGACGCCCTGAAAACTTTATGATACCCTGCGCCCATGAGCAAAAATCGATCACAAAAGACACCCATAACAGTGGGATTCATCTCCCTCGGCTGCCCCAAAAACACCGTGGACAGTGAAACCATGCTCGCCAAAATCGGGCAAGCCGGCTTTCTCCTCTCCCCCGATCTCGAATCAGACGTTATCATCATCAATACCTGCGGCTTCATCGCCCCGGCTAAAGAAGAAGCCCTTGAGATCATTCAGGAGGCCGTACAAAAGAAAAAGCAAAAAAAGATCAAAAAAATTATTGTCACCGGCTGTCTTTCCGAACGCATGGGAACTGAACTTCTAAAAGAAACTCCCCAAATTGACGCCATTGTGGGCTTGGGACAAAGGGATCATATCTCCCAGATTATCCATAATACCCTAAAGCAACCAAAAAAGTCGGAATCGCTTCATTATCTCCAGCCCTCAGAATCCCCAATTCACGACGACAAAGATCGCCTGTTAATCAACCCGCCCCATTGGGCCTATCTGCGAATCAGCGAGGGCTGCGGCCGAAAATGCTCCTTTTGCACAATCCCCGCAATCCGAGGCCCCTTCCGGAGCAAACCGCTCGAAATGATCCTCGATGAAGCACGCCAACTCGTCCGCTCCGGCGTCATCGAACTGAACCTCATCGCGCAGGATACCAACTCCTACGGCCGAGATCTCGGCATAAAAAACGGCCTGGTCACATTGATAAGCGAGCTTGATAAGATAGAGAAACTTCAATGGCTTCGCCTGATGTATCTCTATCCTTCGGCCATTGACCAACCGCTGATTGATGCCATTGCCCAAAGCCCCAAAGTTGTCCATTATATCGATATGCCGATCCAGCATATCTCTAATCCAATCCTCAAAGCCATGCGGCGAACCGACACCCGGGAGCATACTACAGCACTGGTTGACACCCTTCGCTCAAAAATGCCGGATGTCGTCCTTCGAACCACCGTCATCGTGGGCTTTCCCGGCGAAACCGAAAGCCAATTTAACGAGTTGCTCGATTTCATCCGCCGGGCACAGTTTGACGCCCTTGGTGGTTTTACCTACTTTGCCGAGTCCGGTACCCCCGCGGCCGATCTGCCGGATCAGGTCCCTGAAGAAATCAAACACCGACGACTGGATACCCTGATGCTCGCCCAGCAGCAGATTGCCTTCGAAAAGGCCCGCTCCAGGATCGGCCGCAACCTCCGCGTCCTCATCGACACCATCGAAGAAACCAATGCCATCGGCCGATACTACGGACAGGCCCCTCATATCGACTCTGTATGCATCATCCAAAACAACACCGCCCCGCCCGGAACCTTCATCGAGGCCCGCGTCACCGACACTCAGGACTACGATCTGATAGTCGAACAGATTCCCGCCGATCCGCTCCAACCCTGATGCACGGACAGCGGCCCGGCAACCGAATACCAACCCAAAACACAAAAAAAGGGCGGCGCAGGCACTCAGCCCGGCCGTCCCTTTTCAGGAGGAGGTGTTATGGTATTCGCAGACAGCGGTATCTATTTACGGATATACTCTTCCACGGCCTTCAGCAGTGCATCCGGCCGAACCGGCTTTTCGAGTACTTCCTTAACCGGCAGCCACGTCTGGTCCGGCTCAAAACCAAACGGCAGATTCATTTCCTTTCGCACCCCCGTGACCATCACCACCGGCGTGCCCTTAACGCCCTCGATCTCATTGAGTTGCCGGGCTACATTAAAACCCTCATCTTTTGTCGTCATCATTACATCGAGAATAATCAGGTCCGGCGCATCGGCTTTGGCCTTCTCGACGCCCTCTTTGCCGTTCGAGGCCGATTCCACTTGGTACCCGCGGGCCTCCAGCAGGTTGACGATACTTTCCACAAAATCCGCGTCATCATCGATGATCAGTACTTTTTGTGCCATGTCTGGTTTTCCTTTCTCAACGGTTCTCTGTTGTCTGTACGGTCCGGAACGTCTCAGGCCTCAGTTTCCGCAGCGTCTGCCTTGCGATACCGGTTAATAATATCAATTGTTTTCTTCGTGTCCAGTTCTCCGTATATTTTGTCATCCACCATAATCACCGGGGCGATCCCGCACGCCCCCAGGCAGCGGGCCTCCTGCAGGGTAAACAGCTTGTCGGCCGTCGTGCCGCCGATGTCCACACCCAGCTCCTTTTTCAGGGCATCGAGCACTCCCTGCGCGCCTTTTACGTAGCAGGCCGTTCCCATGCAGACACTGACAACATGTTTGCCGATCGGCTCCAGATTGAAATAATGGTAAAACGTCGCCACGCCCCAGATGTGGGCAGTTGGAATTTCGAGGATTTCGGCCGCCTCATCCATCACCTCACGCGGCAGATAGCCGTAAATCTGCTGGACTTTGTGCAGAACCCCGATCAGGTTCGACTCCGAGTGCGGCTGATCCTTGACCGCATGCATATACTCACGCAGGGCTTCCATCTTTTTCTGTTCTGTTTCCGTCATTGTGCGGCTCCCGACTGCTTGCGTTCTTTTTTCGGTATAATCCCGACAGGCCGCTTGGCCTGGTAATGGGTATGCAGGTATTTATGCGAGACCGGACTGAGCGGACTCTGCAGAAACTCCTTATACAGTTTCTGAATGTCCGGGTTGTCGTGGCTTCGCCGAATGGTCTTCGCCTTGTCCAGATCATACAGGGCCTGGGCTCGTTTCTGCAGCACCTCATCGTCCAGCGGAATGGCATTGATCTGAGCATACGGCTGACCGCCGCCGCCGACGCATCCTCCGGGACATCCCATGATCTCGATAAAGTGATACTTCTCCGGGTCCCGGCGTACCAAATCCAGCAGTCCAAAGGCATTGCCCAGGCCGTGGGCAACCGCCACGCGAATCTCCTTGCCGTCCATCATGAGTGTGCCTTCCTTGATACCCTTCAGGCCCCGCACAGACGCCACTTCAATATCCACCAGCGTCTCGCCCGTATACAGTTCGTAAGCCGTGCGGATCGCCGCCTCCATCACCCCCCCGGTGGTCCCAAATATGGCCCCCGCCCCGCTCGAAAGTCCCAGCGGATGATCCGGTTCCTCCGGCTCGATATTCACCAGGTCAATCCCGGCGGACTTAATCATCCAGGCCGCCTCACGAGTTGTCACCACGAGATCCACGCCCCGCATCCCGTCCACCAGCAGTTCCGGGCGGGCCGCCTCGTACTTTTTGGCCGTACAGCACATCACCGCCACGCTGAGGATCTTCTTTGGATCCAGTTTTTTCTTCTGAGCAAAGTACGTCTTCGTAATCGCTCCGTGCATTGACATCGGCGATTTGCAGGTCGAGACATTGTCGATCAGATCCGGATAAAACTGCTCAAGGCATTTCATCCACGCGCTGGAACAGGAGGTAATCATCGGCAGTGTGCCGCCGCTCTGGACCCGCTCCAAAAACTCGCTGGCCTCTTCCATGATCGTCAGGTCTGCCGAAAACTGGGTATCAAACACATAGTCAAAACCCAGTTTCCGCAGGGCCGCAACCAACGGCCCTTCCATATTCAGCCCCGCCTCCAGACCAAACGCCTCACCAATCGCCGCCCGAACGGAAGGGGCAAACTGAACCACCTTGACCAGGTCCGGATCGTTGAGCTTCTCAAACAACTCCTGGGTATAATTTTTCTCCACGAACGCCGCCGTCGGGCAGACATTGATGCACTGGCCGCAGGTGGTGCAGACGCTTTCCCCCATCGGCATATCGTACGCCGGCATGACCACGGTATGAAAACCGCGATGCGCCTGCGTCAGGTTGTGAACCTGCTGAATCTCCGAGCACATCCGAACGCACCGGCCGCACAGGATACACTTTTCCGGGTCGCGAATCACCGCGTCGCTGGAAAGGTCTTTCTCATAGCGCTTGCGCTGTCCCTCAAAGTGCCGTGCGCGGATGCCCATCGAAGCCGCCAGCCGCTGCAGTTCGCAGTTGCCGTCCCGCTCACACGTATGGCAGTCCTGCGGATGATTGTCCAGGATCAGCTCGATGATATCCCGCCGGGCCTTTCGAAGCGCCTGCGTATTCGTATGAATCTTCATCCCGTCGCTGACCGGATACGCACAGGAAGCCACATAGGTCCGCATGCCTTCCACTTCCACAATGCACACCCGGCAAGCCCCCTCAATCGACAGCTTCGGATGATAGCACAGACGGGGAATATGAAATCCCAGTTTGTCGGCCGCCTGCATAATCGTCTGGTTCGGCTCGACCTGATATTCTTTATGATTGATGGTAATCGTGATTGTTTTGCTCATAACGGTCCTCACGCTTTGGATACGGCATTGAATTTACAGACCTCAAAGCACTGTCCGCATTGGATACAGAGGTCCTGGTTGATTACATGTTTCTCTTTCCGCGTTCCGTCGATCGCGCCGACCGGACAGGCACGTTTGCAGGCCCCGCAGCCGACGCAATTGTCCAGGATAGTATATTTCAGCAGCGCCCTGCATTCCCCGGCCCGGCATTTCTTCTGATGAATATGCTCTTCATACTCCTCGCGAAAGTTTTTGATCGTGCTCAGGATCGGGTTCGGCGCCGACTGCCCCAGCCCGCACAGGGAGGCCTTCTGAATCATCTCGCCAAGCCGCTCAAGTTTCTCGATGTCCCCCGGTTTGCCCTGCCCCTGCGTAATCCGCGTCAGAATTTCGAGCATCCGCTTGGTCCCCTCCCGGCAGGGAGTACACTTTCCGCACGATTCACTCTGTGTAAATTCGATAAAGAACTTGGCGATATTCACCATGCAGGTATCCTCATCGATCACGATCATACCCCCGGATCCCATAATGGACCCGGCCTTGGCCAGCGATTCATAATCAATCTGGGTATCCAGGTATTCTTCCGGCAGACAGCCCCCACTGGGACCGCCGGTCTGGACGGCCTTAAACTTCTTGCCGCCCGGAATACCGCCGCCAATATCATACACAATCTCTCGCAGGGTGGTGCCCATCGGCACTTCCACCAGACCCGTATTCTGAACCTTCCCGGCCAGGGCAAACACCTTCGTGCCCTTGCTCGTCTCGGTGCCGATCGTACTGAACCAGGCCCCCCCGTCCAGAACCACTACGGGAATATTGGCCCAGGTCTCCACATTATTAATCAGCGTGGGCTTTCCGAACAGCCCGCTGACGGACGGATACGGCGGGCGGGGACGAGGCATCCCGCGAGATCCTTCAATCGAATGAATCAGCGCCGTCTCCTCGCCGCAGACAAAGGCCCCGGCCCCCAGCCGAATTTCCAGATCAAAAGAAAAGTCAGAACCGAGAATCCGCTCCCCCAGCAGGCCGTGACTGCGGGCCGCCTCGATGGCGATCTCCAGACGCTGAATAGCCAGCGGATACTCCGCCCGGATATAGAGAATCCCCTTGCGGGCTCCAACGGCATAGCCGCCGATTATCATGCCTTCCAGCACCGTATGCGGATCGCCCTCAATGGCGCTTCGATCCATAAAGGCCCCCGGGTCGCCCTCATCGGCATTACAAATCACATATTTTTCATCTCCCGGCTGCTTGGCGGTAAAGTCCCACTTCAGCCCCGTCGGAAACCCCGCTCCGCCCCGGCCGCGGAGACCGCTTTTCTTGACCTCGCTGATAACCTGCTCCGGCGTCATCTCCGTCAGCGCCTTGGCCAGCGCCTCATACCCCCGAACCGAAAGATAATCGTCGATGTTTTCCGGATCAATAATGCCGCAATTGCGAAGCGTAATCCGCATCTGCTTGCCGAAAAAGTCCACATCCCCGAAGATCCGGAAGAAGCGATTGTACAGGTGGTCTTCTTTGACGATCAGCCGGGCCACCGGTTGCCCTCCCGCAAGATGGCTCTCCACAATCTCGCCCATATCCTCCGGCGTCACCTGTCCGTAGATCACATACCCGGGATTGACGATCAAGATCGGGCCTTTGGAGCACATCCCCAGGCAGCCGCTCAGGTGAATCTCGGTACGCTGGCTCAACGAATGCTTTTCCAGCGCTTGCTCCAGGGCCTGCCGGATTTCTCTCGACTGATTACGAATGCACGTCGGCCCGTCACACAACGTTACTTTATAGGTTTTTCGTGTCACCTCTTTTATCCTTTCTTCAGATCGTCCACTCGCGGATGACTTCCCCTTTTTTCAGGTGCCGATCCACAATCTCGCGCGCCCGTTCCGGCGTCACCTTGCCGTATTTGACCGGAATCTTCCCCTCTTCCACAACTTCCACCGTCGGCTCAAGGTTGCAGCGACCGGCGCATCCCTTCTGGCTCAGATAGACATCCGTCAGTCCCTTGGCCATCGCGTCCTTAAATACCGCCATTACCTCTTTTGAGCCGGCGGCAATCTCGCAGGTCGCCATCCCCACGTACACACGCTTCGTGGACAGATATCCTTTGCTGACAATCCGGCTGACGGCCTCGGCACGCTTCTTTTTAATCATGTCTATGGGAGAAACCATCACAAAACCCTTTCGATATGAAAAATAAAGGCATTCCCTCGCTCGCGGGGCTCCACCTGAATATCGCCCCCGTGCGCTTCGATAATCTGCTTGGTAATATACAATCCCAGGCCCGTTCCCTTCACCTTTTTCTTTTCCGGGTTATCCAGCCGGGAAAACTTTTTGAACAAGCAGTCCATCTGCTCCGGCGGAATCGGACGCCCGTCATTATAAACCTCCACTTCCACCCGGCCGTCGTCCTGCCTGGCGCAAAGCCGAATCTGGCCCCCTTCCGTCCCGTATTTGGCCGCGTTGTTAATCAGGTTATTGGACACAATCAGCATCAGGTCCGGATCGGCCTGGATCCGCAGCCCCGGATCCATCTCGTTGACAACCTGCATGTGCTTGTCCTCGATCAGCTTGGCGAAGGTCTGCAGCGAAACATCAAACACCTCCGTCCGCAGCGAAAACTCCTGCCGGTTGATCTCCAGCTTCTCCCGCTCGATCCGGCTCAGGTTCAAAAATTTCTTGACCGTCGCATCCAGGTAATCCAGGTTTCGGCAGATCGAATCGACCGCCTTGCGCTGCTTGAAATTCACCATCCCCAGCAGGCCGTCCCGAATCGAATAGGCGTTGATCACCGCCGAAGCAAGCATCCCCTTCAGCTCATGGGCCACAAACCCGATCAGATCCAGGTAGCTTTTATTCAGATCGGCCAGCTTCTCGTTGCTGATCTTCAAAGACGCTTCCCGCTGCTGAAGCTGATCGCTCATTTCGTTAAACGACATGGCCAGCCGGTTCAATTCCCGAATCGGCGTCCCGGAGGGCACCTCATGATCCCAGTCGCCTCCCGACAGCTTCTGCGTCGCATCCAGCAAATGGGTAATCGGCTGGGTAATTGAGCCGGCCAAAATAAACGCAAGCAGTCCCGCCAGCCCCGCAGCCAGCGCCACGGCAATTAAAAAAAGAACCAGCAGATTGGCCGCGAAATCCGTGAGCTGTTCTTCCAGAATCCCGACATAAAGAATCCCGATAATCGCCCCGTCAATATCCCGAATCGGCTCATACGCGGATTTGTACCAGGTCGTCACCACCAGCGCCCGGTCATGCCACCGCAGCCCGTCTTCGATCACAAGCTGATAAACCTCCTCGGAAACCCGGGTGCCGACCGCGCGTCGGCCGTCTTCATCCACCACATTCGTCGAAATTCGCGTATCCCCCTGGAAGATCGTCACCGTCCCGATCGGCTTTCCGTTATACAAATCATCCCCAAACACCAGGTCGCGGATTTTATCGACAAATGAATAATCCCGGTTCATAATCCGGCCGCCGTAAACCACTCCCGCCGGCTCCCCCGCCGCGTCAAAAAGCGGAAGGGCATACTCCTTGGCCATCGCACCGGTCAGAACACCCCGATCCGTCGGCCGGGCCATCGGCGTATCATGCAGACTGATTTCCGCCCGTGCCCGCAGTTCCGGGTTCATCGCCGCCAGTTCCGACTCACTAATCAGCCGGCTTGCCCCCTCCGCATGGCCGTCGCGCAAAACCGCCTGAACAATTCGGCTCTCGCACGACCGGGCCTCCTCCCGCCCAACCCGAAACAGGTAATCCAGATTCAGTCGTTTCCGCAGCGACTCCAGGTCCCCGTCATAGGAAACCAGACTCATCCGGGCCCCGATGCTCTCAATCTCACTGTCATAAAAATTCCGCGCGCTGTCCAGGTAGCGGTTGACCTGCTGCTGGGCCTTCTGAAAAACCTGCTTCTGAATCACCCAGTACCCAAGCCAGAAAACAATCAGCGCCAGGGCCAGAATGACCGTGCAGAAAGAAAGAATAATCTGGTTTTTCAGGGTATGTATTTTCATCCCTTTTTCCCTGTTTTCTCCGAGGCATTCACAAAATAGATCAGGTTTTCAAGCTCCACTTCCAGGTTGATATTATTGATGATAACACCCTCGGCCCCGCGAAGCTGAATCGGGGCAAAATTCAGAATCCCCGTAATGCCGGCCCCGATCATAATCTCCGAAACATGATGGGCCGCCACATCCGGCACCGCCAGAATCCCCACACGGATCGAATGCTTGTGCACAAACTCATGAAACTCCTCCAGCGGCAGCACCGGCACCTCGCCGTCAGACCGGACTTTCTCCGGATCGATGTCAAAAGCCCCCATGATCTTGATTCCGCCGGTCTCAAATCCTTTATATCGAAGTAAGGCATTGCCGATATGTCCCGCCCCGATCAGCACGACTTTCTGAAGCTCGTTTTTGCCTAAGATTTCCTGAATCCTTTCAATCAGCTCATCCACATTATACCCGCCCCTCCTGTTTCCGGTAATTCCGAATAGAGAAAAGTCTTTTCTTACCTGCGACGAGGTCACCCCCGCCGCGTCCGCAAGATTCCCGGAAAAAACCTTCACAAAGCCAAGGGCTTTCAGACGCTTTAAAGCACTTTTATAACGTGATAACCTGATAATACATTTCCGATTGATCATTCTCATGCCTTTCAAACGAATTCATTCCCGGAATCTTCTTTTTTTATAAGCCCTGAATGCTCAATTTGAAGGATTATTATAATGCAGGATTCTTGGGTGTCAAGATTAAATGATATTTTTATCACAACAAAAGCAAATTTTTTCACATATTTTTGTCATTAAATCACATCTACTTATTAAAAAGGAACTTATGCTATAACGGCATCCACGTGTGTCCGAGCTTTCTTATCAGTTTTTCTGCAGGATCTATTGTGGATGTACCCGATTCATATACATAGATATCTGCTTTTCCGGATTCCCACTGCTCTAAAACCGGCTGCAAAAGCCCCCAGGAAAGAAGAATGGAATCATGCCGTGTAAAGAGCGTTTGATCGCCGATCATGCAATCCAAAAGAAGCCGCTGATAGGCCTCCGGCATCTCAACCCCGAAAACCTTATGGTATTCAACGGCCATTTCAAGCGTACTCATGCAGATTTTGGAACCCGGCCGTTTGGCCTGCAAACTCAAAAACGTCCCTTCCTCCGGCTGAATCTGAAACCGAAGCACGTTCCTTGGAAGTTCCTCCAATCCCGCCTCATGAAACAGCGAATGCGGAATCGACTTAAAGACAATCACGATTTCCGTCAGCTTTCTCGGCAGCCGTTTACCGCTCCGGAGATAAAAAGGAACCCCTTTCCACCGCCAGTTATCAATCATCAACCGGGCGGCAACGAAAGTTTCCGTTTGGGATTGGGGATCAACCTCGTCTTCCTGCCGGTATCCCGGAACCGAACGCCCGTCAATCATGCCGGGGCCGTACTGTCCGCGCACAATCTGGCAGTCCTCCTCACGCAGCGAAATCGGCGAAACAGAACGCAGCAACTTATTCTTCTCGTCCCGTACATGATCCGGCTGAAACGAACTGGGCGGCTCCATTGCCACCAGCGCAAGCATCTGAAGCATATGATTTTGAAACATATCACGAAGGGCCCCCGTCCGATCATAATACCCCGCACGATGCTCCACTCCAAGCGATTCGGACAGCGTAATCTGCACATGATCGATGTAGTTTCGATTCCAGAGCGGCTCAAACAGACTGTTGGCAAAACGAAACACCAGGATGTTCTGCACCGTTTCCTTGCCCAGGTAATGATCCAGCCGGAAAATCTGGGATTCATGAAAACACAAATGCAGTTTCCGATCCAGTTCCTCCGCCGAACGAAGATCCTTCCCAAACGGCTTTTCCACCACCAGGCGCACCTGCTGCAGGTGACCCGATGCCGCCGGGCAGCTCAGCTTGGATTCCGAAAGATGCTCGGCGATGACCCCGTAAAGATCCGGCGGCACGGACAAATAAAACAGCCGCGTGCCGTCTACTTCAAACAGCTCATCAAGCCGGGTCATTTCCTCCCGAAGCGAGCCGTACAAATCAGGCGAATCATACCGGCCCTGCACATAGAAACACCGCTTCAGAAAGTCCCCTTGATCCGACGCCGCCCGATCCGAGATGCGTCCCCGCAGCGCCCGATCAATCCCCTCACGAAAATCGTCATGGGTCATCGCCGTCCGCCCGCATCCGATCAGGTAAAACCGCCGGCTGATCAAATCCCCCGCAAACAGCTCCAGCAGACTCGGAAACAGCTTGCGATGGGCCAAATCGCCCGAGGCCCCAAACACAACCAGCGAGCACGGCCCCGCCGCCGTCTCAATACAAAGCATCTCCCGGCGATCCTGAATGGTCGGCCGAATCTCTCTCATACCATACCGCCTTCCCGCCCCGGCAAAAGCCGTTGCGGTTCCGTTCCCGTAATAAAACGACGCAAGCCGACTCAGTCTATCGCTTCAAACTCGTCTTTTCCCGCCCCGCATTCCGGGCAAACCCAGTCATCAGGCAGGTCTTCAAAGGCCGTTCCCGGATTGACTCCGTTTTCCGGATCTCCGACGGCCGGGTCATAAATCCATCCGCACAACAGGCATCTGTACTTCTTCATGGCATCATCCTTTCATCAAAAATTACCATATCAGTGTTTCGGCTTCTTCCATTTTCTGCCGCTCGCCCGCAGCCGTTCATGCAAAGAGTATCCGTACAAGGACATCGGGTTCCAGGCGAAAATAGGACCCTTTGCCCTCAAAAAAACCATGCGCTTCGATCAAATGAATATTCAGGTCCGTCCAGACAATGTCCTCTCCGCTATCGAGCCGTCGGCAGGTGGTCAGCCGCTTTTCATACCGGCCTGCGTGCGGCCACGGACACACCAGCGACCCCTTATGCTCTTCACTCCTCAAACGATATTTCCCCTCCGCTTCAATCCAGTTGCCCAGGGCCGGGCGGGCCGCCAGCGTAAGTTCCCGCATACGCCCGGCCGTCTGCTCCGCCGTCACACCCAGGTTCGCCAGCGTCGCGGCATCCGCCTCAATAATCTCCCGCACGCCGCGGCCGTCCGTCCCCATAAATCCGTCGGCCACAAGTTTTGAGCTGCGCAGCATCCGCTCAAGTTTCTGGTCATCAGGCGAGTGTTTCATGGTCCGCCTTTCTTACGCAAATTTATCAAAATAAATATGTTCTTCCTGCATGCCCAGCGATGTAAACACCTTTACCGCCGCGTCAATCATACCCGGGCTGCCGCATAAATACCCCTCATGCCCCGACAGGTCATCAAAAGCCCGGCCAACGGCCTCCGTCACCAGGCCCCGCTCTCCCTGCCAGTCGCTCTCTTCCTCAGGCGAAGCCACAACGGGAATAAACGTGAAGTTCTGCAGGTCCTTCTCAAACTCCCGCATCGATTCGTCCAGGCATAGATCTCGTACGGAATTACCGCCGAAATAATAATGAGCCGACCGGGCATCCCCGCGATGCCGCATCTGGTGCAGAATCGAAACAAACGGCGCCATTCCGCTGCCCCCGGCGACAAAGAGCATCGGCATCTCCCGCTCGCTCAAGCGAAAATCACCGTACGGACCGTTAAATCGCACCGCATCGCCCTCCTTCAAATACTCAAAACACCACGTGGTGCAAATCCCCTTGGGGACGCGACGGATAATCAGCTCTACCGCTGCCCGGTCCTCCGGGTCCGAAGCAATCGAATAAGCCCGGTAAACCTCTTCACTGTTGCCCTTGTATACGGGGCACAAAAGCTGGATGTACTGCCCGGCCGTAAACTCAATGGTCTCCGGCTCCTGCAAGGCAAAACGAAATCGTTTCATATCATACGTCAAATCTTCGATCTTTTCACACCGGCCCCTGAATTCCCGCACCTCGAACAGCGCCTTCGGAATCTCGATAACGAGGTCGTTGCGTACCTTGACCTGGCACGAAAGCCGCACGCGGCCCTCCCGCTCCTCGCTCGACAAAAAAGGCGTCTCCGTCGGCAGCACCGCCCCGCCCCCCTCCAGTACCTTCAGCTTGCACACCCCGCAGGTACCCCGTCCGCCGCAGGCGCTGGGAATAAAAATCTTCTGCTCCTGGAGCGTCGAAAGCAGCGATTTGCCCCCCTCCACCGTGATCTTCTTTTCCTCGTTGATCGTGATCTCGCACGGCCCGTAATAGGCAATCCACCGTTCGCTGAGAAGCAAAATCAGCGCCAGGCCGGCCCCGATCGAACTGACAATCAAAACGGGAATGAGAATCTCAAAGACGATCACGAAAGCACCCCTGTAAATCCGATAAACGCCAGCGCCATCAAGCCCGCCACAATCAGCGTAATCCCCGGCCCGCGAAGTCCCTCCGGAACGCGCGATTCATTCAGCCGCTGCCGAATCCCCGCCATCGCCAGAATCGCCAGCAGCCAGCCCAGTCCGCTGCCCAGCCCATAGCCCACCGTCACGATCAGCGTATAATCGCGAATCACCATAAACAGCGAAGCGCCCAAAATCGCGCAGTTGACCGTAATCAGCGGCAGAAAAATCCCCAGGTTCTGATACAGTTTCGGGCTGTAGCGGTCA
>JAHDQI010000100.1 GCA_018433925.1 Phycisphaerae bacterium
ACAACACCGGCAATGAAAACTGGGTCTATAACGATAACGTCAATTCACCCATGATGCAGGAATGGCTCGGCAAAGTCGTCGACAAAGAAGACCTCACCCGCCACGACAAATGGCTCTGCATGATGATGCCGAGATTGAAGTTGCTACGTGAGTTGTTAGCGGAAAACGGCGCAATTTTCATATCAATCGATGATAATGAAGCCCATCGGTTGAGGTGCCTTTTGGATTTAGTTTTTGGAGACGAGAACTTTATAGCAAATATTGTATGGCAAAAAAAATATACAAGAAGCAATGATGCAAAGTGGTTCTCCGAAAATCATGACCATATATTATGTTATGCCAAAAACAATAATGTTTTTCGGATCAATTCATTAACAAGAACTGAAAAGCAAAAAAAAGCATATACTAATCCTGACAATCATCCTAAAGGACCTTGGAAAGCAACCCCTTTACATGCTAAGAGTGGTAACATAAATAATTTTGAATTCATTTTTAAAAATGGAACCAAGTGGAGTCCTCCTAAAGGTACATTTCCCCGTTACTCCAAAGAAACCTTAAAAAAATTCGATGAAGGCAATGAAATATGGTTTGGTCAAAATGGAAATTCAACTCCATCAAGAAAAACTTTTTTAGCAGAAGCAAAAGAAGGACTTACTCCAGTAACTGTATGGTTATATGATGAGGTTGGTCATAACCATGAAGCAAATAATGAGATAAAAACATTGTTGGGTGGGGGCGTATTTGATAGTCCTAAACCGACTCGTCTTATAAAAACACTCTTAGAGTTAACCACTAAGGAAAATGATATAATTTTAGATTCCTTTGCTGGTTCTGGAACAACAGCAGATTCTACCATGCAAAGGAATTATGAAGATAATGGAAATCGTAGATTTATTTTAATCGAATGTGAAGATTATGCGGATAAGATCACGGCTGAGCGTGTTCGTCGTGTAATAAAAGGCGTTCCGAATGCCAAAGATGAGCAATTAAAAAAAGGGTACGGCGGAACATTCAGTTATTTCGAACTGGGTAAGCCGATCAAGATGGAGGAGATTTTAACCGGCAAGAACATGCCGAGCTATGAGGACTTGGCGCGGTATGTGTTCTATACGGCCACAGGCGAAGAGTTTGATCCGAAGGCGATAAATCGCGAAAAGAACTTTATCGGCGAAAGCAGGGATTATCTGGTCTATCTGTTCTATCAGCCGGACCTTGCCTATCTGAAGGCCACCGCCCTGACGATGGAACGGGCCCAAAGACTGGGGCCGTACAAGAAAAAACGCCGGCTGGTCTTTGCCCCGACAAAGTACCTCGACCAGGAACATCTGGATGCCTTACGGATTGACTTTTCACAATTGCCCTTTGAAATATACCAGTTGGCAAAATAGAAAGTTTATACACAGTTTATACGAAAGGTCTGGATTCCCGGTTTCGCGGGAATGACAAAAAAGCGTTTACAATCAATGGAACCCAAAGACTATCAAATCAAGTGCCTCGACAGGATTAAGGAATACCTGCAATATCTGTATGATCTAAAGCAGATCAGCGATCGAAATATTGCCAGAGACGGCGCAGACGCGGCCATTGATTTTCCCGCCAGGGCATGGGGCAAACTCGGCACTAATTATCATGTCTATTCCTCCCGCAGAGATGGTATGGGTCGGCCGCTGCCGTGTTTTTGTGTCAAAGTACCGACCGGCGGCGGCAAGACGTTTCTGGCGGTCAAAACGATTGATTTAATCAATACGACCTATCTGAAAAAGCAAACCGGCCTTGTGCTCTGGGTAGTCCCGACAACACAGATTTACACCCAGACGCTCAAAGCCCTGCGCGACCGAGAGCATCCGTACCGGCAGCAATTGGACCTTGCCAGCGGCGGCCGGACGCAGATTCTTGAAAAAACAGAGCGGTTTTCTCCCGAAGATGTGGCCGAAAATCTGTGTGTGCTCCTCTTGATGCTGCCTTCGGCCTCCCGTAAAAACAAAGATGTGCTTCGCATGTTTCGAGACAGCGGCAATTTCAGCGAATTTTTCCCCTCGGAGGATCGTGTCGAAAACCAGATCGCCCTTTTAAAACAAATCGCCAACCTGGATACCTTTGAAAAAGAAAGCGGTTTCTGGGCCAAACAGATCAAAACCTCGCTTGGAAATACCCTTCGCCTGATCAGCCCCATATTGATCCTGGATGAAGGGCACAAGGCCTACAGCAAGACCGCCCAGGACACCCTCTGCGGATTCAATCCGTCGATCATTGTGGAACTGTCCGCCACGCCGGCCGACGGGAGCAATCCCCTGGTGGACATCACGGGGATTGAGCTAAACCGGGAAGAAATGATCAAATTTGATCTCCACGTAATCAACAAGGCCAGCCCGGACTGGAAGGACACGCTGCTGGATGCCCATAATAAACTGTCCCTGCTGGACGAAAAAGCCAAAGAGTTTCAAGCCAATCAGGGAAAGTACCTCCGGCCGATCTGCCTGATTCAGGTCGAGCGAACCGGGAAGGATCAGCGAAGCGGCAAATACATTCACTCCGAAGACGCCCGGGAATATCTTTTGCAAACCATCGGCGCTGCCCCGGAGGAAGTGGCGGTAAAAACCAGCGAAAA
>JAHDQI010000411.1 GCA_018433925.1 Phycisphaerae bacterium
AAAGTCAACAGGTTGAGACAGTGAAGGGATAGGAAATATGGCCAAAAAAGAAAAACCCGCAAAGCAGAAACGGCAGCCGTCCCTGGCCACCCGCGCCATCCATGCCGGCGAGGGTCGCAAACGATACGCCGACTCCATCACCACCCCCATCATCCAGACCTCCACCTTTGTCTTTTCAGACAGCCGGGAAATCGAACGCTACACGCATAAGGAAAAACAGCGGTATGAATACGCCCGCTACGGCAACCCCACCGTCACCATCGCTGAAAAACGACTGGCCGATCTCGAAGGCGCCGAAGATTGCGTTGTCTTCTCTTCCGGCATGAGCGCCATTACCACCACCATCCTCTCGCTCGTCCAGTCCGGAGACCACATCGTTATCACCGACGACAGCTACAAAAAAACCCTCGAGTTCTGCCGCTCCTATCTCAAGCAGTTTGCCATCGACTGCACCATCGTCCCCTTTGGCGATTATTCCGTTCTCGAAAAGGCCATCCGAAAAAACACAAAATTCATCTTCTCCGAATCCCCGACCAACCCCTACCTGAATATCTTTGACCTCAACAAGCTCCGCGATATCGGCCGCCGCCACAAGGTCCTGACGCTGATCGACAGCACCTTTGCCACCCCCTGCAACCAGCGCCCGCTCGAATACGGCATCGACCTGGTTCTCCAGAGCTGCACCAAATACCTCGCCGGACACAACGACATCCTCGCCGGGGCCGTCCTCGGCCGGACCGAACTGGTCGACAAGATCCGCAATCTCCACAAATCCATGGGCGGCACCATCGATCCCCACTGCTGCTACCTGCTGCTGCGCGGTCTGAAGACCTTCCCCCTGCGTATCGCCCGGCAGAATGAAACCGCCCTGGCCATAGCCCGCTATCTCGAAAACCACCCGCGCATCAAAAAAGTCTATTACCCCTTCCTCGAAAGCCACCCCCATTATGATGTCGCCGTCGCCCAGATGAAAGGCGGCGGAGGCGTGGTTACATTCGAGACCAAAGGCACCCTTGCCGCCGCCAAAAAATTCATGAACGCCCTCAAACTCTGCTTCATCGGACCCAGCTTAGGCGGCGTCGAAACGCTCATTACCCATCCCGCCCTGGTCAGTTATTATGAGTATTCGCGAAAGCAGCGATACGAACTGGGCATTACCGATACCCTCTTCCGCCTGGCCGTCGGTATCGAAGACGCCGGCGACATCATGGAAGACCTCGACCGCGGCCTCCGGCAATTATAAAAACCAGACGCCGTTCGCAAAGACGGCTCAGCAGGGGCTACTGTCTTCACGAAGGAGCGGTTCCAGCCGACCCGTAAAAATATGCAGCGCATTCTGATCGTACAGGCAGAAGACCACTTTCTTCAGTCCCGTGTCGCCCTTCAGATAAGCCAGCGTATTGCGAAGCATAATCTCCGCGCACCGGTCAATCGGGTATCCGAAAATTCCCGTACTGATCGCACAGAAGGAAATGCTTTGGATATGATGCGCATCGGCCACTTTCAGCGAATTCAGCGTCGCGTCCCGCAGCTTGCGGTCCTCTTCCCCTTCCCCCATCCTCGGCCCGACCGCGTGAATCACATAACGGGCCTTGAGATTTCCTCCCGTCGTCACCGCCGCCTGCCCAACCCCGATCGGACCCTTGCGGTCGCAGTCCTCCTGGATCGACGGCCCCCCCTTTCGCCGGATCGCGCCGGCCACACCCCCGCCGAGGAGTAACTGCGAATTCGCCGCATTGACGATGGCCTCCGTCTCCTGCTCCGTGATATCCCCCTGGATGATCTCCAGAATAGATGCGCCTGCGTGAACCTGCATAAGGTCGGCTCCCTGCTTCCCGATTTCGATTGCAACTATATTTTCAATAAGGAGTTATACTCCAAACAAACCCGTTATAACCTTTTTCTTGCTTTTTTGCAACCCGCCATCTAAAATTCTTTTTTCTGTCCGGAAAGGACCCTTTCCGGGGTGTAGCTCAGTTTGGCCAGAGCGCCTGGTTTGGGACCAGGAAGTCGCAGGTTCGAATCCTGTCACCCCGATTTGACTGGCAGGGGTCCAAACCCTGCCGGTCAAATAGAGCAGGTGAGCAATAGAGCAGGTGAACAGTAGATTAAAAAGACGAATAGCAGAACAGACTAACACGTGATTATTAAGCTCACCTGCGGTCTCCTGTTCAACTGATCAATTGTTCAAAAGGATAGAAAATGGCTTTTATGTTCGAGAATCTCGAAGTATATCAAAAAGCCATTAATTTTGCTGATCAGATAACTTCAGAAACTCAAAAATTCCCTCGGGGTTACTATTTTCTGACGGACCAACTGAATCGTGCTGCTTTATCAATAGCAACCAACCTTGCAGAGGGTAATGGCCGTTTTACGAAATCTGACCACAAAAATTTCTTTATCATCGCCAGAGGTTCTGGGCAGGAATGTATCCCATTACTCGAATTGGCCCGACGTAAACAATTAATTACTGACACAACGGTTAACGAATTACGAAACCAACTCGAAATTATTGCCAAAATGCTTTCCGGTCTGATCAACGGTCTGGAAAAGCGAAAAATATGAATTGCTTAGGCGTGTTTTTCCATAGACTCTTTTGCTAATTGGAGTTGTGGGTAATTGTTCAGGCCGATTTCTAAAAAAGCGGCAAGTAATGGTTTAAACAAAGGACAGGCACCCCGATTTTCATGCATATTCCATGAATCACCATTCCTTCGTTTGGCACAAGCGTTGCATAATATTAGGCAGACGGTTCGATAATGCTCAATGTCTTGGCCTCTAAACCTTTTAATTGTATATGGTTACAAAATCAACATCCCGGTGCCCCGTAGATTCAGAAGGGAAAAACTATCCCCAAAGAATACATTTTTGTATTTTTTTCGACCGGTCTCTACAGATTTGTATATAGATCACAAAATGAGGATCGTTTATGAAAATTCACTGCCTGACACATGTTCCGTTTGAGGACGCCGCAGGGATAGAAACCTGGGCACGCCGCCGCCGCTATGCCCTGACCTATACCCATCTCTACCAGGACGATCCCCTGCCGTCCCTTGATGCCTTCGACGTGCTGGCCGTCATGGGAGGTCCCATGAATGTCTACGAACACGATCGATATCCCTGGCTCCTCCGCGAAAAACAATTCCTGCGCTCGGCCGTGGATGCCGGAAAAAAAATGCTTGGCGTCTGTCTCGGAGCCCAGTTGCTGGCCGATGTGCTCGGCGGAAAAGTCACCCCCAATCCCTATAAGGAAATCGGCTGGCATGAAGTAAAATTAACCGAACAAGCCGACCAGTCGCCCGTCTTCACATCGGTCTTTCCAAAACAATTTCCTGTCTTTCAGTGGCACGGTGATACCTTCCAGATCCCCTCAGGCGCCATCCGCCTGGCCGAAAGCCAGGCCTGCCCAAACCAGGCCTTCCAATACGGTTCCAATGTCCTGGCCTTGCAGTTTCACATCGAATACACACAGGAAAGCATTGAAAAAATGCTGATTCACTGCGCCGATGAATTAACCGACGGCCCCTGCATACAGAAAGGGAACGCCATCCGATCCGGATACAATTTAATCGACTCAATGCAAAAAAAACTCGTTCGACTCCTGGATAACTGGCTGCCAAGCGGAGAACAAGTAAAATGAAACCAAATCCCGTAGATCCGGGTCTTAATAGACCAATTCTCTCTTTCCAATCCGAAGAGCCGTTGAAGAATATTCATGAAAAAAAGGCAATAACGCCCAGAAAAGCATATTAAAAAAACGCTTTTTAGAAAAAATAACAAAAAATATTATTTTTATAATTATAGATATATCAAGCACTTACATCATCGACAAAGGTCCGGTTTTACCATTTTTTTCGCAGAGGGCTTGACATTTTTCCCGGATTTGGATAAAGTTAAGTAAACGTTTACTTAAAAGTGAATACAACAGATTCAAAAAAAATACCAAGGTGTCCCGGCAGCAAGGGGCCGTTTTTTTTCAAAAATTAAGTAAACGTTTACTGGGTTACTAAAACAGCAACCAGGACAGACAGGACGGTTTGATATGGCCAAAAAGAACACAGTTCCTACCGTTCGTGAAATCGCATCCCATTGCGGCGTAAGCAAGGCAACCGTCAGCCGGGTTCTCAACGGCAATTATTCCAACGGCTTTTCTGTACGCAAGGAAGTCCGCCAGTTAATCACACAAATCGCCGATGAATTGGGCTACCGGCCGAATCTGGCCGCCAAAAACCTTGTCCAGAAACAAACCAAAATCATCAGCATGCTCGGATACAATACCGTCTTTGGCTGGCCCAGCAACATTTACCAAACCACAACCGAAGAAGCCGTACGCTGTCTTCAGGATCAGGAATTCGATATCTGCACCACTGCCCCCAATCTCCTGAGAGACGATACCGAGCTGCCCCCCTGGAGAGTCGATGGAATCATCGTGATTCAGGAATGCTCCCCCCGCACCATCGAGCAGATGGAAAAGATCCGCCTGCCCTATGTCGTGATCAACGGAACCGCCGGCGAAATAGGATCTTCCGTGGTGCTCGACGATATCGACGCCACCCGCCAGGCCATTGCCCACCTCCGTGAACTCGGACATCGGCGAATCGCCTACGCCGGACCCACAGCCGAACATCGAAAACACACCAGTATCCGAGATCGCCACAATACCTATCTCGCCGAAATCGCCGAACACGAACTGCCGCACGTGGCCGGGCACGATGATATCTTCCGCTCCGCCGAGACCTTCCTCAAAAACGCCGTCCTGAAAGAGCAGGCCACCGCCATCATCGCCTATGACCATATCATCGCCCTGAAAATTCTCCACGATGCCGCGGCCTGCAACATACAAATCCCCGAACAGGTCAGTCTGATCTGTTTTAACGACGAATATTTTTGCGATATCGTCAAACCGGCGCTGACCACCATCGGGGCCCCCTCCCGCGAGATGGGAAAACTGGCCGCCGAAACCCTCATCGACCAGATCAGCCGGCCCGCCGAGGAACGCTGCGGAAAACGAATCACCCTCAGGCAGCACCTGATCGTGCGGTCCTCCACCGCCAGGCCCTGCCGCATCTCCCCCGCCGCGGCCGCCGCCATCGCAGAAGCCCGGATCGGAGGATACGATGAGGAGGTCTTAACCGATCCCCTTCAAACCGAAAACAAAAAGTAAGGGGACAGATAAAAACAAAATAACTGGGGTTAATATATAAGGAGGGGGAAAACGAAGGAAATGGAGATCCGGGATGAAACGAAAAAAAAGAGGTTACATTAATTCTGGAGGCGTTATGAAAAAGAAGAAATTATTGACCATTTTATTGTTGTGCGCAGGCCTAACCCAGGCGGCAACGGCGGTCGAGGGAATCAACATCGACATCAATAATTACGACAACGACCTGGCCTACGAAGGCCAGGGCGCCTATGCAGGCGGCGGCGACTGGATCGCCTATTACGGCGGCTGGGGCATCGCGGTCGGCTCCCAGCGTTCCGCCAATCTCGTCAATCAGGGAGACGACGCCGCGCCCGGAACCTATGCCGAACAGGTCTGGATCGGCGACGCCGGCGGACACGGCTACATCACCGGCGAAGGCACCGGACTGCTGGATGACGGATTCGTCAACGAAAACCCGTCGAATGACCTCAATGACCCCAATATCGCCTTCATGGGCGAAGGCGCCTACGGCGGCAATTTTGACATGTACGTCTACGGCAACTCCGCCGGCACCTTTACCCTGGCCGACGGAAACGACATCCTCGCCAGCGCCGCCGTCACCGGAACCGTGGCCGGTTTGGTCGAGGGCGAAAACTACGTCTTCTTCGAAGATGTCCCGCTGGGCAACCCGAACATGATTCGGCTCTATTACACCGGCCAGATCAACGGCATACAACTGGTCAGCCGCAAGACCCCCTTTGCGGTCATCGCGTCCACCGACCCCAACGACAACCTGATTGATGCCCGCAATTACGATGTCGCCTTCGACACCAACGCCCGGAGCGGCGAAAGCACAATCTACGGACCGGACCTCGGCGACTATGTCCATTATCTCGATACCGGGGAATACCTGGAATATGACATCGTCGTCGATGCCTCTGAACAGGGACGATATTATCTCTCGGCCGACTTCGTGACCTACTGGGGCGCCGCCGGGCTGCGAATGTACATCAACGGCATTCTGCTCGGCACACTGACCCAGACGCAGCACAACGAAGACCCCACGGTATACCGCTCGCTCGAGGATCTGCCGATCAATCTCTTCACGGGAACCCATACCCTTCGATGGGAAAACACGCAGAATTATTTCGACGTCGTGCAGCTTCGCCTGACCTACGACAGGGACATTACCCTGGAGACCTGCGAAGATGTCTATCTGTACGGCCTCGAGCCGGCCGGCGACTTAAATGAGGACTGCCGCGTCAACATCTCGGACCTCGAAATCATCGTCGAAAACTGGCTGGTCAATTACGACCCCGAAGCTCTGTAACCCGCGGCGGATACGGCTGAACAGAAAACCTTTACGAGAGGAGATAATACAATGAGTAAGCAAATAAAAGTGTGGTTAGCCCTGTACGCGGCCCTGATCTTAGGCGCTGCGGCCGCCCCGGTATATGCCCTTGAAATCGGCAGTTGGGAAGCGGCCCCGGACGGCTGGATCGACTGGGGCGAAGGCCAGATCAGCGTCGATGACCCAACCCTTATGCCCGGAAAATATGACTATGACACCGTGGGCGCCACCCTCGGCACCCAGAGCTTGAAACTGACCGACCAGGGATGGGGCCAGACCCTCGCCATCAAACTCAATGCCGACCAGCGGGCGGCTTTTATGGCCAATTCCATGCTCTCGATTGATTACAGCGTCGCCGCCGACACCCTCGGCGTAGGCGGCTATGCCCGCATCCAGGGAATCGCCTTCAATGCCGACGGCCTGTCCTGGACCGAGATCGACCTGGCCGACACCGAGAATTTCTGGTTTTGGGACGGTTCCCCCCAACGGACACAGACCTTTATGTACGACTACAGCGACCTGAAAACGTCGATCAACCCGAATCCCGGCTTTGTCGAAATCATCCTGATCACAAACGGCCAGCGAGATACCGATCCGGCCGGCCCCTTTGATCTGTACTTCGACAACGCTCAGCTGATCGGTGCCTCCAAGTCCTACAATGAACTGGTCGCCGAGGACAACCCCATTCTCTACCTGAAGTTTGAAACGACCCCGCTCGTGGATTCCTCCGGTAACGAGTATTGGGTCTGGAGAAATTCCGGCGCATCCGTTCAGCCATACACCGGCATCGGCAATGCCGTGTACCTGGACGGCTCCTCGGCCGGCTGCGTGGCCGCCGCGGCCTCCGATACCGAACCCAGTTGGGGCGACGAAATCGGCGACGAATACGCGTTTGCCAAAGGCGCCATCTCCTTCGAATTCTGGGCCCGGGTCGAGGCCATCGCTCAGTACGGCATGTTCTTCCAGCAGATCGGAACCTATGAGCGGGAAGAGTTTGCGCCGGGCTTCGGCCAGGCCGGACCGGAGGCCGACACCTTTGGATCCCTCCGCATTCTCAACGGCACCCGGGACCCTGAAGATGCGGACTTCTGGTACCCTGCCGACGCCAACACCCCGACCGACGGCCAGTGGCACCATTACGTGGTCACCTACGATGAAGAATACGAAGGCGATCCCAACCTGATGCAGATTCAGTTGTTCCTTGACGGGCAATTGGTTGACTCCGCGATAGTCGGCGGAGGCGAGGCCGAACTGCCGGCCCTCCTCGGACCGGAGATGGACCACCTCGTCATCGGCGGCGAAAATACCCGCGGATCCGTCTACAACACCTTCACCGGCTATGTCGATGAATTCGCCATCTATGATTATATCCTCGACGCCGAGCGAGTCGCCCTTCATTATGCCCAGGGAAGCGTTGAAATCGAGCCCCAAACCTGCCAGGAAGTTTTCTTCCGGGGACAGGGACTGGCGGCCGACTTTGACAAAAACTGCGTCATTGACCTGCGTGATTTTGTCTATGTCGCGGAAAGCTGGCTGCTGTGTAACGATCCGGCCCTCTTCGGCACCGATCCGGACTGCGGGCCGACCTGGTAACAAAATGAGAAACAAGCGGGACCCGGCCTTTCGGGGCCGGGCTCCCCAGTACCCAGATGAAGTGTGTGTGCGTGTGAAAGTACGAGAACCCCGGCCCTGGGGCGCAGGGCAGTAAAAAAGTAATGTGGATGTACGAGTTGGAGGAAAGACGATGAAAAAGATAGGAACAATGGCTTGTTTAACATGTATTCTGTTCAGTCTGCCGGCCTATGCCGTCGTCATCGGCAACTGGGAAGGCAGCCCCGACGGCTGGATCGACTGGGGCGAAGGCCAGATCAGTGTAGACGACCCCACCCTCATGCCCGGGATGTACGACTATGGCACAGTCGGGGCAACCAACGGATCCCAGAGTCTGAAACTCACCGACCAGGGCTGGGGCCAGACCCTCGCGATCAAACTGACGGCGGCCCAGCGGGCTGATTTTCTGGCCAGTTCCCTGTTCTCGATTGATTACAGCGTCGCCGCCGACACCCTCGGCGTAGGCGGCTATGCCCGCATCCAGGGAATCGCCTTCAATGCCGACGGCCTGTCCTGGACCGAGATCGACCTGGCCGAGACGGAAAATTTCTGGTTCTGGGGCGGCTCTCCGGAACGGACCCAGACCCTTGTTTACGACTACAGTGCCCTGAAAGCGTCGATCAATCCCAATCCGAACTGGATCGAGATCATCCTGGTCACCAACGGACAGCGAGACACCGACCCGGCCGGTCCCTTTGAACTGTACTTCGACAATGCCCAGCTTCTCGTTCCTGAACCGACCACCATGGCCTTGCTCGGACTGGGCGCTTTGCTGACCCTGAAAAAAAGAAAGTAAAAGTAAGAAAACCCAAAAAAACAGGTATAATGGTTCATAACAGAGAGGCGGTCCGGCAAGGCCCCGGAACCGGCCGGACCGTCCTCCGTTTCAAATAACGTGAAAATAAGTAAGCACGTGAACCTGTAAGAGAGAGAAGAGATCATGGAACGGAAAAAAGGATTTACGCTCATCGAACTGCTGGTGGTCATCGCGATCATCGGCATGTTGCTGGCCATCATCATGCCTGCCCTTCGGCGGGCCAAAGAGATCGCCATGAGAGTCGTATGCGCCGCTACCTCGATGAAAGCATTCGGAACAGCCAACGAGATGTATGCCAATCAGTTTGACGGCGCGTATGTACCGATCTGCTACAAAAAAGATCTCAACCCCGCCAATACACGCGTAGATTGGATGCGAATCGAGGCCTTTCGCAATCTCCTTGAACTGGATGCCCTGAAAGGCAGCGAAGAAGTCGGACAGTATGACTTCCCCGACAAACTGCTCTGCCCGGCCGACAAAATCAGCCGGGTTTTGGAAAACCGAAGCCAGCAATACGGGGTGCTCACCAGCTTTGCTTACAACTCCACGGAATGGGGCGGCTGGAGCGCCATCAACAATCCCAATCTGAGCGTCTACATCGGCCATAAATCCAGCACCATGAAACTGCCCGCCGAACGCCTGGCCTTCGTCGACGGCATCGACTGGTGGACCCACTGGCACAACGCCAACCCCCGCGACGCATGGGACCAATACGGACAAATGTCGATTGATGAGTATGCCGCCAACGGCGTCTACGGCCCCGTCGTCTATCGGCACAGCAACGGAGCCAACGCCCTCTTCTATGACGGACATGTCGAGTACTTCCAGAAAGACCGCATGTTTGTTGAAGAAGACTACCTGAACAAGCCCCGAAGACCGGGCATGTGGGTCATGGATACCGCCCTGTATTACAAACGAAATCCGGGTTCGAACTAAGCGGCCGGTATCCAACCCACATCAAAACCAAAGGCCTGGACCAAACGGCTGTGCTCTTCTCTCGACAATTCAAGGACAGACAGACAGGGGCCTGTGAAAAGCAGGCCCTTGTTTTTAATCCAAAAGCCCCGTCAGGAGCGACCGAATCGAACGCATGATAACACAAAAAAAAATACCGAACGCCCGCCTTTATAAACTGCTGTGGCTCACGGTCCTGGCCGTATCCACCCTGCGGGCCGACGAGGGCGCCCGCCTGTGGCTTCGCTATGACCCCATCTCCGATCCCCAGGTCCGTTCCCAATACGACGGCCGCCTCACGGAAATCGTCATCGATCAGTCCTCGCCGATCCTGGCCGCCGCCGCCGAAGAACTCCGGCGGGGCCTGTCCGGTCTGCTGGACAGGCAGGTCCCATCCGCCGATTCGCTTTCACAGGCCGGGGCCATCGTCGCCGGCACCCCGCGAACCTGCCCCCTCGTCCGCTCCCTCATCGACCCCGAATCCCTCAAAACGCTCGGAGACGAGGGCTTCCTCATTCGGTCCGTCACCGAAAACCAAAAA
>JAHDQI010000169.1 GCA_018433925.1 Phycisphaerae bacterium
AATGCCCGATGGACCAGACCCGGATGGTCGATGCGCGGCAGCTCAGCGTGGAGTACCAGGCGTGGCTGGCCGAGCAGAAGGTCATGGAGGCCCGGTTTGAGGCGGCCGGGCAGGACCTGGCCGAGCAGGCACAGGCCAATGAAAAGATTACCCAGACGCTGGTGTCCCTGGCCTCTGGATCGGTGGCCGACTGGGGCGGGCTGGTGCAGTTGCTGGTAGGCGGAGGCCTGCTGGGCGTAATCGGAGACAACATCCGTAAGAACGGCGTGATCGGCGGACTGAAAAGAGGCATTCGCGGCTCCAGTTCTGTGTGATTCTGTCTAAATTGCTGACCCAAGGGCCGAAGAGTAATCGGCCGTATTTCTATGACATCCGATTCGGAAGAGGTTGCCATGTGCGATCATGCTACTGACACGACCCAGGGACTTTTAACCTTATCGCAGGCGGCAAAAATCCTGCCCCGTAATAACGGTTGCTACATCCATACGAGTACGCTGTGGCGATGGACTCGTGGGCTTCGAGGGGTCTATCTCCAATATGTCCGTATCGGCCGCTTCATCATGGTCACCGAGGATGGGTTACATCGCTTTTTTACAGAACTGGCGAAACTGGACTATGAAAGAGCTCGTTCCTCCAAATTCAAACGCCGCAGAAGATGCCGCAATTATGATTCTCACCGGCAGCGTGCCATCCAGGAATCCGAGGCCATTTTAAGGCGAGCAAAAATATTGGTCTAACATCAACCATTCACCATTTTTTAGAAAGGAACCCTATGTCTGTATTAGCAACGATTCACACCGGCAAACGCCATGCCCCTCCGCGGCTTCTACTGTACGGGATCGAAGGGGTCGGCAAATCGACCTATGCCGCCCAGGCACCCAATCCGATTTTCATTCCCACCGAGGACGGCCTGGGGGAAATCGACTGTGCCTCGTTTCCCCTGGCCAAACAACTGACCGAGGTCGAGGAATCCCTGTCGGCTTTGGCCAAGGAGCCGCACGAGTACCAAACGGTCATCCTCGACAGTTGCGATTGGCTGGAGCGGCTGATCTGGGACGACCTGTGCCGGATCTCCAATTCCGCCAGCATCGAAAAGGTCGATGGCGGATACGGCAAGGGCTACATTGCGGCGTTGGGTTTTTGGCGGCATATTATTGACCTGCTCGATGTCCTGCACAAGCAGCGGAATATGGCGGTCATCCTGATTGCTCATGCCAAGGTCGAGCGGTTTGAGGACCCTGAGTCCACCGCTTACGACCGCTACTCACCGAGGTTGCACAAGCACGCCAGTGCCTTATTGACCGAATGGGTCGATGCCATTCTGTTCGCCACCCGCAAGTTCCGCACGGAAACCGAGGATGCCGGATTTGGCCGGGAACGGACGATTGCCGTCGGCATCGGCAAGGATGGCGGTGAGCGAATCCTCCGCACCGTAGGCGGGCCGTCCTGTGTGGCCAAGAATCGCTACAACCTACCGTATGAACTTCCCCTGTCCTGGGAAGCGTTTGTCAATGTACTATCCAATCAACCCTTACAGAATCAGGAGTAAAAAACAATGGCTAATCTCAATGGTTTTGATGCAACCACGGTGGAACCGGTTAATGATTTTGATCCGATTCCGGCTGGCAAATATGTCGCGCTGATCACCGCCAGCCAGTTCAAGGAAAACAAGAACAAAACGGGCCAGTACCTGGAACTGACCTTTCAGGTCATCGAGGGCGAGTATAAAAATCGCTTTCTGTGGGCACGGCTCTGCTTGAGTCACCCCAACCAGACCACGGCCAAGATCGCCCGCGGTCATCTGGCGGCCATCTGTAAGGCGGTGGGCGTCCTGACTCCTGGCGATTCAGCGGAGCTGCACAATCTTCCGCTGGTCATCAAGGTCACCGTTAAAAAACGTACGGACACCGGTGAGCTGACCAATGAAATCAAGGGATTTTCCCAGCGGGAATCGGCCAGCGCTCCTGCGGGAAATGGCAAATCCACCATAGCTCCCTGGAGGCGATGATCGTGAATCGGAAACGGAAAGGCAATCGTCTCGAACATAAAACCATCGCGCAGCTGACGGCCGCCGGGTACATCTGTATCCGGTCGGCTGCCTCCCTGGGACCGTTTGACATCTTGGCCATCAATCCGCTGGGGATCCGGTGCATCCAGGTTAAAGCCAATGACTGGCCCAGGCCCGAGGAACGAGAGAGCTTGCGAAATGCAGTCCGGATGCTGCCACCCAATGCCTTTGTCGAATGCTGGCGCTGGGATGACGGCGCCCGTCAGCCCATCATCAGGGGACTTGAGGAGCTGGGAATCTAACCTTTTTCAAAAGCGAAAATGTCTATGAACAGTCAAATACTGAAAGTCCCACAAACCCCTATCGACAGCGGCACCCAGCCTACGTATGTCCGATGCAATTGGTGTTTTCATGTGGAAAAGGCCGCCCCGGGTGTGAAATACCACCAGGAGGAAGCCTACACGGGGACAAAGAGTACCCCGTGTTCAGTCTGCCGGAAGGGGTATCTCTATTACATCTCTCTTGAAACTACCCCGGAAAAGGTGGAGCGTTCGCGAGCGGAACTGGAGGCCGACCGGCAGCGGAACCGCCACCGGGACGCGGTGATGCTCCAAGATCCAAACGGCCGGGGCCTTACCCGGTCTTACGATGAACGGCTCAGGATTGGTTTTTATTTCATGAAGGGCCTATACGATGACGGCTAACAGGATCTTCCCGACAGTTTGGCGGACAGTGATTTACTGACTGGCAACAGCCACATGAACCCCATGCGTGACCTTTGAATATGATATTACGACCTTATCAACAAGACTCGGTCAATGCCGTCTATGATTATCTCCGCAATCGGGATGGCAACCCGGCTATTGTGTTGCCTACAGGCTGCCATGTCGCTGGGCATCCTATTCTCATGTATGACGGCACGATAAAAGCCGTTGAAGATGTAAAGGTCGGTGATTTTCTTATGGGGCCGGATAGTCAACCACGGCAAGTATTACAACTATGCCGAGGTGAAGACGAGCTTTACAAAATTATTCCCAAAAAGGGAGAACCGTTTATTGTTAATGGTGGCCATGTTCTGTCATTGGTTTGTACCAACGAAGGGAAAACTGGATGGGATGGTTATCGTCACGGTGGAGAAATTGATAACATTTCTGTTAAAGAATATTTGTCAAAAGCAAAATCGTGGAAACATCTTCGGAAACTCTATCGAACCGCTGTAGATTTTTCCTATCAGAGTGATTTGCCGATTCCTTCGTATATTCTCGGCCTTCTATTGGGCGACGGCAGCATTTGTAACGACGTCCAATTAACGACAAGGGATGATGAAATTGCTGAGGCAATCTGTAACTATGCTGATTCTATCGACTATGAAATCAGAATTCGAGATTTTGAACGATGCCCCAGTTATCGTATTGTTGGCCAAAAAGGGAGAGAGCACTTTGTCACCAAAGTTTTGGCGCAATTGGGACTTGCAGGGACTCGGTCAGAAACAAAATTCATCCCATTCGATTATTTGACGGCAAGCCGTCAGGATCGTCTTCTTTTATTAGCAGGGATACTTGACGCCGATGGACACCTGTCGAGAACAGGATTTGATTTTGTAACAAAATCGAAGGAATTGGCATCTGACGTTATCTTCTTGTCTCGCAGTTTGGGGTTTGCGGCTTACTGCCGAACGAAATATGCATACTCCCAGACAGGCGGTGGCGGTCTATTTTACCGGATTCACATATCAGGCTACTGTGAACATATTCCGTGTCGCTTGCCCCGTAAGAAATCGCCTAAACGAAAACAAAAGAAAAATGTTCTCAGGACGGGTTTTAAGGTTACATATCATGGGCGAGGATCATTTTTCGGCTTTGCACTGGATGGTGACCACCTCTATGTGGATGGACATTTTATGGTCCACCACAACAGTGGAAAATCTCATATCCTGGCCCAGATCTGCAGCGATGCGGTCAGTTTATGGAGCGGACGTGTGCTCATTTTAGCCCATGTCAAGGAACTGCTCGAACAAAACGCCGAGAAGGTCAGGCACTATTTGGGTGACGATCTGGT
>JAHDQI010000299.1 GCA_018433925.1 Phycisphaerae bacterium
ATGGATCAGGGTTCTTTTCCGTCAATCGATGATTCATTATCCGCAGCGCTTCCGCCAAATCGTTTTCCCGAAACGGAATCGGTTCGTAATACGTACACAGCGGACGCGGAAGCTCGTTCGGCTCAATCGTCGAGGAAATCAGCGAAAAGACCTTCGGCTTTTCCTTCTTTCGTCCGTTCAGATACGCGTTATGAAAACTGCGCCACTCAAAATTCACCCAGCGCTTGTTCAGATGCTGCAGCTTGGTGGCAATCAAAATCAGGCAATTCGCCGAGTCCAAAGCGTTATCCAGGTCCGCGCTGTAATCATCACGCCGCTCGGCCTCCTCGCTGAAATAAATGGACCACCGCTTTTGCTCCTTCAAAAACCGGTACACCTGTTCGGCGTATCTCCGGTCCTCCCCCGCGTAGCTGATAAAAATATCATAGTTTCCATCCGCGGTTTTTCGCACCCCTCCGTGGTCCTGCTGAAGCATCGTTCGCACCAGGATCCGCTGCGTCACCGGGCACAGGGGATACCGATCCGCGGAGCCGATCTTCGCGGTAATCGCCTTTTCCTCCGGCGTCCTTCGGTCGGCCACACCGCGCAGATATTCGTGGGTCTTCTCCTCCAGCAGGCGCCCTTCCCACCGCTTGCCCCCAAAGAAAAATAAATCCGGAACAAAACACCGGTCTTTCTCAACCTTTCGGATGTCAATCGAATCCACCGCAAACAGCCCGATCAGCCGGTTCAGCGGAAGACCCTCCGTCATTTCTCCGTCGCAGCAGATCGCGTCCTCGTCAAACTTCAGTTTGGCCACCCGGTCAATCTCAATCCCGAAATCCTCCGCGTTGATATTCAGAAAACAGCCGTCCGACCGGATAACCCCCGGCTTCGGCTTCTGGTCCTCGTAATACACCGAAACCGAATCCGGCCCGTTCAGCCATTTCAGAGGAATCCCCAGTTCCTGGAAAGCCGGCACGTCATACCCCCGGAACGTATCCTGCCAGATCTGCCGCGCGATGGCAAACTCCGGACGATCCAGACGCTTGCCCTCGTCCCATTCAAACACATACCGCTTCTGCTTGACCGGGTCCAGGATCAGCAGTTCCTCCCCCAGTTCACGCTCCACCGTAATCAGCGGGTTGCACAGTTCCTCAAGATTGTCGCAGGCCCCGTTGGCGATGTTCCAGCCGACCGGCTCAATGTCCCGGTAAAAAAGACAGTAATACTCCTTCCCCCCGCGGTCCCCTTCCAGGTACACAATCGGAAGCGTACCCCCGCTGGCATACCGAAACGGAAAACTCGCGTCATCAAATGCATACGTGGAGGCCCGGCCGTTGAGAAGAAAGTGATCCAGCTCACGCTGGTACCGGCACGAACGTTCTTCAAACTGAGTGATCAGCCGCTTGATGTCATATTTCGCGTGACGCGACCACAGCGCAGGCGTCTGCTTGTTAAAACGCACCTCCAGTTCGGCCCCCGGCCCCGGGTCCTTTCGCCGAAGACAAAACCGGGTCAGCAGCAGTTCCAGAAAATGGCTCTCGGCAATATCCAGCGGCCGAACCAGGCGAAGCCGCGATGTAAAATCATCCATAAGGCCTCCCGATCCCAACAGGGTTTCCTCGCCGAATGCCGACCAACGGCCGCATCATACCTTCGGCCTCCCCCGGCCTCCCGGCGAAATTCGATACACCTCCAGACCCGCCGTAGCCAGGATCTCCGGAAAAGCCAACACCGAATCCCGGTCAAACTGGCGAATCTCCTCGGATAATTCCTCCCACGGAAGCAAATTGTCATGCAGCTTTTTCTCATCATCACGCGGGCCGTAGCGCCAGCCGTCACGAAGCCGTTCAATCATCCACCGGCCGTGCTCCAGTTGCGCCATGAATTCCACTTCCGCTTTTTCAAACGCGTCAAATATCGCGGGCGACTTCGTTTCCTCAACCCCAAAACCGGCCGCCTCAAGAATCCGCACCGCGTAGGCGGCCTGTTCACGATTCGCTTTTTTGTAACTGTCGTTCAGCAGTTCCCACGGCTTGAGATTCTCCGGAAGTTTCTTCGTGTTCCGGTCCCTGTACCGGCGGTGAAACGCCTGGGCCATCGCCTCCAGAATCGGCGCCTCAAAATCCCGCCCCCCCCCGATCACAAGCGCACGAATCGGCATCACATCCGGCGGCAGCGGAAACAGATTCCCCATCCCGCGCCACAGGGGATCATCCAGCAAATCATCCCCCGCTCCCCCCAGGCCGCTGACAATCCCAACCGTCGCACCCAGCGCCAAAGCCGTGCGATATTCAGCCCCGCTGATCGGACCCCCGCCGAATCCGAGCAAAATTACATCCTTCGGCGAAATCCCCGCCGCCAGCAGATCCTCCCAGTTCCGGAAAACCTGCTCCGGCGAAAAGCTCGCCTCCCCCACCTTTTCATGCCGGTCATACCGCTCATCCTTCGGCGCATCGCTCGGCAGATAATGGGGAATATAAGCAACTAGTTCAAATCCCTTCCGTCCCTCGGCCTTCAGGGCTTCGGCCGTCTGCCCCACACACCCCGGCACACCCGATTGGGTCCCGCCCGAAATCACCGTCCCCACAAAATCCTTCAAGCTCGCCGTCAAAAAAGTTTGCACCCTCTCCAGCTTCTCAGGGGCCATGCTCGCCGCCCCGCCGGCGACAATCAGAATCGGCCGGGAAAACGAAACATCCGGCCGCTTCGCCTGGACGCGGCCCTTCACACAGGCCCCCAGCCCGAACAAATCAATCGCGTATTGATGCTCCGCCGCAACCTCCCGGCCGAAATGAAGACGCCGAATCCAGTGGACTTCCTCCTCGAACAGATTCCGCGGAATACAATGCCTGCCCGCAAGCACATAGGCAATCCCGCGGGCATAATCATACAGTGCCTCATACGGCTGCCGCAGCAGCAAATTCAGCCGCCCCGCCGCCAGGTAAGCATACGGCAGTTCAATCCCGGCCGCGGCGTGCTCCCGGCACACCCCAACCGCCCGCCGAATCGTTGTCCGCATCGCGTTCGGCAGATCCCCCGATCGGCCGCAATACAGCTCATAACCCAGCATCTCCGCCAGGTAATACGGATTCAGCGGCTCATGCTCGTGGGCCTGACGATAAAATTCTCGCGCCTTGTGCTCCTGTCCCGCCATCGCCTCCCACGCCCACCCCAGCCGCACCAGTACCCGCGCATACTGACTTTCCTTTTTCCGCGGGTACTCCACATAATCCGCCGCGCACCTCTCGCAAAAACACCGCGAGGCCTCCAGGTAATCCAGCCCCTGCCGATACGCCTCCGAATCAGCGCTCTTCCGGTGAACCCGGCACAGGGCATACCCCAGTTCCCCCAGCCGCTCCCCCCGGCCGGCGTCCTCAACCCCGCTGTACGGTTCCAAAAGCTTCGCCGCAAGCCCGTAATCCCCGCACGCGGCCGCAAGACGGGACAGCGTCAAAGCAAGCTGCGGCTTCTTCCGCCCATCCGGCTCATTGTCAAGAATAAGCTGCTGAACCGCGATCTCCTGCTCAACCTCCTCCTGCGTCGCATGCGCCGTATAATTGGCGATCAAACCGTCCAGCTCATCGGCAAGACGATCAAAATTGCGATCCCCTTCCTCCATCAGCGCCGCCAGCAGATTCCCCCGACGGCTCACCGCCGGAGAAAGCGACAGCTTGATCTTATACAGCCGATCATGCAGCGTATCGGCCCAGGCATGCTGGACCCATGTACGAACCTGGATCTCCGCCCGCCGATCCCCAATCGCCTCCAGATCAGCCCCCTCAATCCCCAGCGCCTCCCCGCGGTCCCCGCGCACCTGCACAATATAATGCATGTCCCGGTACCCAAACCGATCCTTGCCCAGCAGGGTTTCCTTGTCGTCTTTCTCCTGAATTACAAAATTCGCCTCGATAAAACGGCATACGGCATGAACCTGCTCAAGGGTCTGCACAATCACCCGCGCCCCGCAAAGATCCGTCATCTGATGAACCGGATCTTTATACTTAAACCATTTCCGGGCCGCCTTTTCGGCAAAACTCGAAACCGTTTTCGCCCGAGACTGAACCAGCGCCTCCGGAAAGGAATATCGGCACGCATTCTCCAAAACCCGCCTCAGCGACTCGGCATACACCGCATAATGCGGCCGCTCACGGAGATACGCCTCCACCAGCTCCTTGTGTTTTTCCGACGTCAGTTTGCCGTTTTCTCCTGCCATACCATCTCCTCAAAGCGGATTGCCGATTATAACAGCCCGCCCATATCACGGCCACGCTCAATTGTCATTTTTTCCAGAAATACCCGAACCGGCGGCGACAATTCCCGGCCCAGAAACTCCGGCAACACCAGCCAGGCATAATCCTGATCCTCCTCGCTCAGCCGAACCGATCCCTCGCTCACACGCGCCGTCCAGAAACGCATACACCCCCGACGACCGCCCAGCTCAAACTCCGCCCGGCCCACCTCCGCATCCAAAAACACACAAAGCCCCGTTTCCTCCTTCACCTCACGCAGCAGCGCCTCCTCCGGACTCTCCCCCGGCTCCACCTTGCCCCCCGGCACCTCCCAGGCGCCCGGCCAGCACGTCGAATCCGACGACCGTTGCAGCAAAAGATACCGACCCTGCCTGTCCCGAACAAAAGCCCCGACCGCCGTCTTTTCAAGGGTTTCCTCAACCATAAGTCCGCTGGCTCTCCCGTTAGAATTAAAAACAAAAAACTTCTCTTTAAATACGCCATGTCCTCTCAAAGTATGGGAGATTCTAATCGATCCACACACTTCTGCCAAACCGTTTTTACCAAATCTTCAATCCGCCCGCTCCCCCGACCTCCAATGCTTCCCCATCCTCCATTTTCCTTTTTTTCCCGTCACCAAATAAAATTTTATCGGTCATCCAGAAAAATACCTGCTTATCCCGTTTACGGATTTTGCCCCCTTTTTCGGTTTTAACGGCCATATCCTATATATTGTGTATTTACTATTTCGCCCATCTCATCAATTACCAATCTTGTTTCGTTAACCCATTTCATTAAAAAACTTTTTTTTCAGGTTTAAGAACCAATCTTTTCGCTCAAAAAACCTAAATATTTTTCAAAAAAACGCTTATAAATGTTTTGGCTTTTTTAAAGATTCATCTGCCGCGCTGCCGATAACAGTACTGTCAGCAAGAAATGGCGAATACTGGCGTAAAAATTGACATACTATATGTTGTAGGTATCGGATCAAAACGGAAGCCCTCATAAAGGATTCGAGGGATCGAAAATCAAAGTCGGCCGCCGGGCCTATAAACCGGCCGCCGCCGGGTCTGACAGGCGATATGGATTCATCAAATAACGGACTCGAGACCGATCAGGTGAGTGTATGCAGGCATATAACCCTTTCCAATCTGAAAACATGACAAGCAGACATGCAGTGCCGGAAAACAGCGACCAGTCGGAATGGCTCACCCGGGAGTTTGAAGAGTTCACCGATCAGCAGATTCTCGAACACATGCAGTCCAACCCGCTCGGACGGCTCCTTCAGCTCATCGCCTCCCTGCCCGAAGTACGCAGGGAAAAAGTCCTCCGGGCACGCCGCCAGATCAGCGAAAACAGCCCCGAACTCGAAAACCGACTCGATATGGCCATGGACCGCATTCTTGAAGAATTAATCCTTGAGGAATAGGTACGCGATGTCTCAGTGACTCTTACCCGATGCGTCAGGCAAACAGCCGCCCGCCCCAAACCACGCGGCTCACGCACGGGACCCGTAAAAAAAACGGCTTTTTCGTATTTAAAAATCCCAATCAATCCGCTTCATGAATATCCGTATCCAGGTCCACCGGCTGATAACCCGGCTGCTTGGACCTTTCTACTTCTTCATGAAAAGCCGCCACAACCGTCTCCTGTATCTTGCGGCGGCACGAGGCGTTAATCGGATGAGCGATATCCGCATGCAGCTTCATTCGGCCGTGAGGATCCTGCTTCACACGATTCTCATTCAGCTTCCCACCGCAATTGCTGCAGAACTTCGCCCGAAGATGATTTTTCCCCCCGCATTGATTGCAGTGATCCGACATCTTTCGAGACGGCATCGCCACAAACAACCCTCCCGTGCCCTCGATGATCTTGATATCCCGCACCACAAACTCATTGTCGAGCGTCATCGAACAAAAGGCCTTGAGCCGGTCATCCTGATTGGCCACGAGTTTGACCCTGACTTCGCTGATTTCCATTTTGGTGCCTCACGAATAAGTTACCATCTATTGTTGTTCACAATCCGGCACGAAACGCCCAGATCATTCTTCACTATCCGTTGGCAGGTTTGAATGTTGGCGTCGTCTTCGCGAAACAGCATAAACATCGATGAGCCGCTGCCGCTCAGACATACTCTTTTGCGGCACAGTTGCTCAATCCGATCCTTCAACTGCGCCAGCTCGGTATACATTTGGAAACAGCTTGTCTCTAACATATTTGCGCACATCGGCCCTGTAAAATCAAGACTCTTTTTCTCCAGCGCCGCCTGAATATGCGCCCATAACGTATCAAACAATGTCTGATTATGAACGTAATTCTCATAAACCCTTTTTGTGGAAACACTTACATCCGGAACCACGAGAAGTGCGATAAATCGACCGAGTGAATCAATTTTCTGTATTTTTTCCCCCCGCCCCG
>JAHDQI010000160.1 GCA_018433925.1 Phycisphaerae bacterium
ATTGCAGGTCGTGTATACCGTACGTATACCCAAAATGAAGAAGGAGAGGAAATTTGCACCGGCGAGTTGGTATATGATATTTCCGGTCGCCAAATCGAGTCAATATCCATGCCGGACGATGAAAATCTGCGTGCAACAACCGTAACTGAGTATGACGGCAATCAGCAGGCAAGTGTTATAGACGCAAGAGGTAACCAGACCAGCTTGATTTATGATGATTTGGGTCGTGTTACAACAACCGTATTGCCGAGTGCCTCTTACGTCTACTGGGACGCCCAGGATCAGTTACAAACCACAACAACCTCTGTATATCAGCATGTCGGCTATGACCAATTGGGTCGTAAAGTATGGAATTCGGTAATCACGGCCCAAGCTGATCCTGAGCATACGGATAGTCTTTCTGATCTGATGCACCTGCGGCTTCGCCCGAAGACATTCGGATACGACACGGCGGGCCGAATGGATTATGTCCAGCTACCCCAGCTCGACACCCAGGAAAATCCTGAATACGAGTATTTCTATGATCCGTCGGGCAATCTGGTGGGTATTCGTGATGCTGAAAGCCGCCTGACGGTCTTCAAATACAACGAGCGAGGCCAACAAACGCACAAGTACATGCCGTTTGAATACACCGGCACGCTCGACGACTACACAGATGTCTATGCCGTCAGTTTGAGCGGCATCGACTATGAGCAGACCTGGTATGACTCATACGGCCGCGTGGAATTGCAGTACGATTACAAAGGACAGGCGGTTTACTACATCTATAATGCCTTAGGCCGACTGGAATATCAACAATACTTCCAGACCGGAGACTACCCAACCACGGTGGCCGAGGAAATCCACTATACCTACGATAACCTGGGCCGGCAGGATGTGATTTATAAGGATGATGTGCTCCGGCAGGACTTCGATTATGACGTAGAAGGCAATCTCATTCGGGTTGAATCCCCGCAGGGAATCATCAACTATGACTACAGCCCCGTCACCGGCCGCAAGGTGCGAATGTGGATGGGCCAGACCTTCGAAACAGCCGATCAGATGGTCGAATATGCTTATGATGATCTTGGACGATTGGGACAGGTAACGGTTGTCAAACTGGACGGCCAGACGCTTACTACACCGGAAACAACCCAGTATGCCTACGATGAAAACGGTAATCGCCATGCAGTTACCTTAGCCAATGATGTCCACACGGAATATATCTATGATGCCTTGAATCGCCTGACGAATTTGACTCACTACGAGGATGATTCGAAGCAGGACGAAATCAGTCGTTTCGATTATCAGCTTTATGCCGATGGCAGCCGTGCGACAGCCGATGAATCGCTTAATGAAAACCGGGATGTGGTCTATCAATACGATATCCTCAACCGGCTGATCCAGGAAGACAGCTACAATGCAAGCGGATACGGCTACACAGCTTGGTATACCTACGACCTGGTCGGCAATCGTCAGAGCCGAACCGTCGAGGTAACCAATGCCACCGATACCTACACGCTGACAACCTCCTATACCTATGATCCCAATACGGATCGATTGTTGACGGAAACCAATAACGGGCCGGTTGCTGTGATTCCTTATGGCGACAAGCGGCATATTTATGCATACGCACCTTTCGGTGAGACAATCAATTATCAATTACCCGGCAGCCAGAAACGAATCGGCCAGTTCGGAGCTTTCCTGTACGGCCTGCCAAGCGTGTGGAATGAGATTTTATTCTATGCCTTAATGATCCTGATTCCAGTGGTCTTTTTTGGTCCGCTACTTTCTCGTTTTGTCACCCCGGACTCCGATCCGGGGTCCAGGCGTTCCGCCCCGGATCTCAAACTCTGGCATCGTATGGTGTGTGTGCTTCTTGCCTATGTCTTCCTGATTGGTCCGGAGGTATTTCAGGCATTGTCACAAGCGGCAATCCAGTACAGCCAGTTATCGACGGCCACATGGGGTTCCGGCAATCGGACGATTGAATATGAGTACGATGCCAATGGTTCGGTGACCCAAAAAACCACGAGCCAGACCCTGCCTGCCGAGACGCTCGAAGTGGTTGATTATGTTTATAACCTCCAAAATCGTCTTACTTCTGTTACTACAACCACCTACTCTGGCGGTTCTCCCTCTGGCAG
>JAHDQI010000144.1 GCA_018433925.1 Phycisphaerae bacterium
CGGGTTCAATAGAGCGTGAAAGGGTGAAAGGAGACATTGGTGTGGATAGGCAAAAAAAACGGTGTACCTTGTACCTTTAATTTACTCTTATTTCATAATCCTGGATTGAAAAAGAAAAAGGCCGGAGCGTGAGAAGCCCTACCTACGCTGGTGGAGATGAAAGAAAGAACGAAAGAACGGGAAAGAATACATGAATAAATGAATACACGAATACCGGAATATAGGATTTGGTTTTTTGAAAATATGGATGTTTGAAAATGGAGATATTTAAAAAATTAATTTATCATAAAGAGCATTACATAGAAGTCATTCTTTGTATTGTAATTCTGGTTTTAGGAATTATTTTTCATAACGAACATAGAAAACAGACTTTTGCGAAAGATGCTGAAAAGACCATGAAAGCAGCTGAAGCAGGCAATATGAAAGTGGTAAGAGAGATGTTGAAGCTCTACCCCGAACGTGAAGAATTTGTCCAGTTTCGACATCAATGTTTTGAAAGAATTCGAGATGATTATAAACCTTTGAATCCTGACTGCGATGACAAGCAGTACAATTCGTTCATGAATAGACGTATACGAACTGAAGGAGTCTGTGTAAAGGATGTTGAAAAAATGAAAGACGGCAAACTTTGGGCCTGTATTCAGATACCTTCAGTACAAGGAGAAGGACGTTATATTCAACTCTTTTTTGAAAAAAAAGAATATTCACTGGAAGGACTTAAATCCGAGGGTTTAGTACAAGGAGAACGTGTCCGAGCGTATGGTTTTCTTGATCGCATTGATAAGAAACTATTGCGAAGGGATGATTTGGGAATTCGACCGGTAGAAATGATTGAGGTGATTAGAAGATAAGTAAGATTTTAGCCATTTAAAGGGGGGTGTTCATTTCGCTGTGTAAATGGCGCTAACGATTCATATCAGATTATATTTCTGCCTTGCTTTCCAATCGATATTTCATTACCTTGTCAATTATCATCCTGAAGGATAAGGATCTGCTGGAGAGCACCCTGAGCGTCAGAGTGATGCCGAGACTAACGGCTCAGGGGCAGCGTAAGTTGCTCCTGGGTCGATTTTGTTTTGGCTCCTTACGCGTTAAACTCCACCAAATAGTGCCGCCGCAGGCGGCTTCCATCTTTGTCACACCGGTATTCGGTCAGCGAATTTGATGGCAAACTGGTTCATCGCTGAGTTCCAGCGCCGTATCGGCATTGTCCATTTTTTAGCGATATTTGCAAGGGCCAAATAAAAGATCTTCATAATGGACGCCTCGGTGGGGAAGCATCCCTTGGTTTTCATGACCTTTCGCTGGTAACGGTTCAACGATTCGATGGCATTGGCGGTATAGATGGCCTTGCGGATGTCTTCAGGATAATCAAAGAAGGGAATCACATTTTGCCAGTGCATCCGCCAAGTCTGCTTATCATCGGGGGAGTTTCGAATTGTGACTTTTTAATTTTGAATTACGGGAACCGGCTTCGGCGACTATTTTAATACCCCCTCCCCCGGCGGGGACTGGTTTTTTACAGTAAGGCGGTGGGCTAAGAGCCCACCCTACAAAAGATTACAAATTACCGATGATGGTGTTGAAGGTTTTGCTGGGACGCATGGCGTTTTCCGTGAGTTTGGTGTCGGGGCGGTAATAACCGCCGATGTCAACGGGGTTTCCCTGGGCGGCGAGCATCTCCTGATTGATCTTTGGCTCGTTTTGCTCGAGCTGCTTTGCGATGGGCGCAAAGAGGTCGGCAAGGGACATTTCGTCGGTCTGGGCGGCCAGGGCCTGTGCCCAGTAGAGGGTCAGGTAAAAGGTGCTGCCGCGGTTGTCGATTTCGCCGACCTTTCGGGAAGGAGATTTGGCGTTTTCGAGGTAGCGGCTGACGGCACGGTCGAGGGCCGCGGCCAGGACGGCGGCTTTGGGGCTGCCGCTTTTTTGGGCGATCATCTCGAGGGAGGGGACCAGGGCACAGTATTCGCCGAGGGAATCCCATCGCAGGTGGCCTTCTTTGAGGAACTGCTGCACATGTTTGGGAGCCGAGCCGCCGGCGCCGGTCTCGAACAGTCCGCCGCCGGCCATGAGCGGTACGATGGAGAGCATCCGGGCGCTGGTGCCCAGCTCGAGGATGGGAAACAGGTCGGTCAGGTAGTCTCGCAGGACGTTGCCGGTGACGGAGATGGTATCCTGCCCTTTGCGGACGCGGTCGAGGGTAAACTGCATGGCCCGGCTCGGCTCCATGATGCGGATCTCGAGGCCGGCCGTGTCGTGCAGAGGCAGATAAGCATTGACTTTTTTGATGATTTCGCGGTCGTGTGCCCTGTTTTCATCGAGCCAGACGCCGGCCGGGGCGCCGGCGGCCCTTGCCCGGGCCACCGCCAGCTCGACCCAGTTGCGGATGGGGGCGTCCTTGGCCTGACACATGCGGAAGATATCGCCTTTGCGGACGGGCCGGGCCATAAGGATTTTGCCTTCCGAATTGATAACCCGGATGGTTCCCTCGGCGGCGGCCTCGAAGGTTTTGTCGTGGGAGCCGTATTCCTCGGCCTTTTGGGCCATGAGGCCGACGTTGGAGACGGCGCCCATTTCGGCGGGATCGAACTGGCCGTGTTTCTGACAGTCGGAGATTATCTGCCGGTAGATCGTCGCGTAACAACGGTCGGGGATCAGCGCGAGGGTATCCTGCAGGGCGTCTTCCTGATTCCACATTTTTCCGCCGTCGCGGATGACCACGGGCATGGAAGCGTCGATGATGATGTTGTTGGGCACGTGCAGGTTGGTGATGTCCTTTCGGGAATCGACCATCGCGAGGGCGGGACGGTTTTTATAGACGGCCTGTATATCGGCTTCGATCTCGTTCTTTTTGGCCGGGTCGAGCTTGCTGAGCTTGTCGAGGACATC
>JAHDQI010000165.1 GCA_018433925.1 Phycisphaerae bacterium
AGGGAATCTTTGGACAGTTCGCAGACTTCTGACCGATATGAAAAAGGACTTGATTTGATCGGGAGATCTGATGAAACGATTTATTCAACTGGTTTTGCTTGTTGCCGTTGCGGCCGGGGGAGGCCTGATCTGGCATTTTGCCTCGGGACAGCGGACGATTCAGCAGCTTTTGACGGAAAATAAAGCCCTCCAGCAGGCGATTACCAACCTGACGGATGAGGAACGGATCGGCTACGCCAAGGTAGTGGATCAGCAATATCGGGAAGGACGGCTTTTTACCCAGATTCTTTTTGTCCAGATGTCCGCGGACGACCCGACAGAACAGATTTTGAAGCGGGAATTTGAAATCGAGGGGGATGTTATCCATTTTGACGCGCTGGTTGTTCGATTTGGCAGTCAACTGGTTATGGACGGCCGTCAGCGTGCCCTTTGCCTGTGGCGGCGGGTGTACGGGGAAAAGATGCGTCCGGAAGAGGGGTTTGTGATTCATCCGGAGGGAGCGGAGCCGGCTCACTATGCAAACATTTGCAAAGCCCTGTCTGTCCGGGACCGCGCTTTGTTCTGGGAGGAAATCTGGGCTCTTTCAAATGATCCCAAGCGGCTGGAAGCGCTCGGTGTCAGCGCTGTTTACGGCAATGTTGTGTATCGCCAGCTTCGGCCGGGCCTGATCTATGTCTTCAAGCTCAGCAGCACCGGCACCCTGTGGCCGGAGGTGATCCCTGAGCTTTGATTTTCCGCGGCCGGCGGGGGAAATTTGTGCTTGACAGAGGGGGGAGGCAATTCTACACTCCAAGTCTCTATTCGTACAAAAAATTTAGTCAGCACGCAGGTAAATCGTAAACGGAAAAGGAGACATGGAGACGGATTTCTGGACTGCGAAGGATCGGAACTTATTGCAAGCCATTCCCCGCCCTTCCGAGCGAAGGACAAAAGAACCGGCCCGAATGCGATCGGCCGCCATGTCTGATCTGATTCAACCCTAAAAAGGAGACAACCGTTATGAGAAAACACAGCATTCACAAAACAGCGGTCTGGTTGATGACGGCAGGGATGATCTGCATGGTCAGCGCCTGCATGGAATGGGCCGGACGAACACAGTCAAAGGAGAGTGCAAGAATGAGCATTGAAAAAGAACCTTTTGGCACTACGCCGGACGGACAGAGCGTGGACCTGTACACCCTGAAAAACAGCAGCGGAATGACCGCCAAAATCATCACTTACGGCGGGTATGTCGTCTCCCTGACGGCGCCGGACCGCAACGGGAAAATGGCCGATATCCTGCTGGGTCATGATACCCTGGAGGGGTACCTGAACCGGGACACGAATCCGTACTTCGGCTGCATTGTGGGCCGCTACGGGAACCGGATCGGCAAGGGCACCTTCACCCTGGACGGAACTCGCTATACGCTGGCGACCAACGATGGCGAAAATCACCTGCACGGCGGTTTTGACGGATTTGACCGCCGGGTGTGGAAAGCCAAACCGATGACCACCCAAGAGACGGCCTCGCTGAAACTGAGCTATGTCAGCGCCGATATGGAAGAAGGGTATCCGGGCAAGCTGGACGTGACGGTTGTTTACACACTGACCGATGACAACGAACTGCGGATTGATTACGAGGCCAAAACCAACAAGCCGACCGTCTGCAACCTGACCAATCACATGTATTTCAATTTGGCCGGACAGGGTTCGGGCAGCATCCTCGATCATGAACTGATGATGAACGCCGACGGGTTTACGCCGGTGGATGCGGGCCTGATCCCCACGGGCGAAATCAAGCCGGTGCGGGGAACGCCGATGGACTTTACTAAGCCGACCAAGATCGGATCGCGGATTGAGGCCGACTACGCCCAGCTCAAACACGGCGGCGGCTACGATCATAACTGGGTTCTGAACAAAGAAGGCGACGCGATGACACTGGCCGCACGGGCGTATGAACCGGGCAGCGGCCGGGTGCTGGAGGTCTGGACGGTTGAGCCGGGCGTGCAGTTTTACGCAGGCAACTTTCTGGACGGAACCATTACCGGCAAAGGCGGCAAGGTCTATACGCGCCGCTCCGGATTCTGCCTGGAAACACAGCATTTTCCCGATTCGCCGAACCATCCGAACTTTCCCTCGGTGGTTCTGCGTCCGGGGCAGGTATATCAAACCACAACCATTCATAAATTTTCCGTGCAATAGTCGGACCCCGTGATAAGCGGGAAGACTTTGGACACTCTATCGAAAGGAGTAAGCATGACGGCATTACATTCCGTAGACTGGCTGATCATACTGGGTTACTTTGTTGTCGTGTTCGGCATCGCCTGGTGGGCGTACCTGAAAGAAAAGCAGTCCCAGACGACGACCGAGTATTTTCTGGCCGGGCGCAACCTGGGCTGGTGGGTGATCGGGGCGGCGGTTTTTTCGTCCAATATCGGCTCTGAACACCTGGTCGGGCTGGCCGGATCGGGGGCTACGGACGGCGTAGCCATGGCCCATTATGAGCTGCATGCCTGGTGCCTGCTGGTACTGGCCTGGGTACTGGTCCCCTTTTACATGCGATCAAAGGTCTTTACAATGCCGGAATTTCTTGAACGGCGCTTCTCGCCGATTAACCGCACGGTTCTTTCGCTCATTTCGATGGTCGCGTATGTGCTGACCAAGCTGGCGGTAGGCATCTTCGCCGGCGGCGTGGTTTTCGCCGTGATGATCCCGGATGTGCATTTCATGGGACTGGACAGTTTCTGGATCGGCTCGATCGCGGTGATTGTCCTGACGGGGATTTATACGATCATGGGAGGGATGCGAGCGGTCGCTTATACGTCGGCGATTCAGACGATCATCCTTGTGGTCGGCTCGGCGTGCGTGACATATTACGGCCTGAAGGCCCTGGGCGGCTGGGATGTGCTGCGGGAGTGGGCCGGGTCGGAGATGTTTAACCTGTGGAAACCGCTGGTCCCCGACGGCGTTGCCGCCACGTGGGCGCCGGTGAAGGAACAGACCCGTATGGCCTGGTACTTCAATGACAACTATCCGTGGGTCGGGATGCTGTTCTGTGCGCCGATTATCGGGTTGTGGTACTGGTGTACGGATCAGTATATTGTTCAGCGCGTACTCGGGGCGCAAAATGAACAGGTTGCCCGCCGGGGTTCAATCTGCTCGGCGGCCCTGAAGCTGCTGCCTGTGTTTATCTTCATCATTCCCGGCATGATCGCGTTTGCCCTGGCCAAGAGCGGGCAGAACGCCGCCCTGGGTCAGGCCTTTTTTGATGAAAGCGGCCAGCTCATTCGCGATAACGCTCAGCAGGCCTTTCCGATGCTGGTGGCAGAGGTTTTGCCGATTGGTATTCGCGGGATCGTGGTGGCCGGGCTGCTGGCGGCGCTGATGAGCTCACTGGCAGGCGCTTTTAACGCGTCCGCGGCGCTGTTTACGATCGACTTCTATTCCAAACTGCGTCCCCAGGCGTCCCAGAAACAGGTGGTCTGGGTCGGCCGGGTGGCGACGGCGGTGATGGTGCTGATCGGCCTGGCCTGGATTCCGGTGATTAAGGGCGGAAAGGGACTGTATGACTATCTGCAAGGCATTCAGTCTTACCTGGCTCCGCCGATCTTTGTCGTCTTCTTTTTGGGCGTCTTCAGCAAGCGGCTGAATGCCAAGGGCTGCCTGTGGGCGCTGATTGTAGGATTTTCTCTGGGGCTGTTCCGGCTGGGCGTGGATACGCCGATCAAGCTGATCGCTGACTTTTCCTATACGGAAGGGTCGTTTTTCTGGATCATCAACAACATGTACTTCCAGTACTACAGTCTGCTGATCTTCCTGATCTGTATCGCGGTGATGGTAGTCGTCAGCTACCTGACCAATGAGCCGGCTTATGAGAAGATCAACGGCCTGACCTATGGGACGCTGACCGAAGAAGATCGAAGGCAGTCGCGGGCCTCCTGGAACAAGTGGGATGTGATTGCCTCCGCGGCGGTGCTGGTGGCGATTCTGGCGGCGTATTTGTACTTCCGCGGATAAGCGCTGTCCGGCAGGAAAATTCGGTACCTTTTTTAAGACAGTGAGGAAACGCAAATGGCTTACGCAATCGGACTGGACTACGGCACAAACTCGGTTCGCTGTGTCATCGTCAATACGGCCAACGGCAAAGAGGTTGGTACGGCCGTCTACAACTACCCCTCCGGGGAAATGGGCATTCTGCTGGATCGAAAAAACCACAATGTGGCCCGTCAGAATCCGGCCGACTACCTGGAGGGGCTTGAGGTAACGATTAAAAAATCGATCCGGCAGGCCAAAAAGGATCATCCGAAGTTCACGGCCGATCAGGTTGTCGGCATTGGGGTCGATACCACCGGTTCGACTCCGATTCCGGTGGATAAAGACGGCGTGCCGCTGGCGATGAAAAGCGGTTTTAAAAAGAATCTCAATGCCTATGTGTGGCTCTGGAAAGATCATACGGGATACGCCGAGGCCGCCGAGATTACCGAGCTGGCCGCGCGTGAGCATCCGGAATACCTGGCCAAGTGCGGCGGAACGTATTCCTCGGAATGGTTTTTCAGCAAGATTCTGCATTGCCTGCGGACGGATCCGAAGGTGTACGACGCGGCCTACACCTGGGTTGAGCATGCCGACTGGATTCCCGCGGTGCTGACGGGCACGGACCATCCGTCGAAGATCAAACGCTGCCGCTGCGCGGCCGGACACAAGGCGATGTTCAATGACGGCTGGGGCGGCTACCCGGCCAAAGACTTCCTGGCCAAACTGGATCCCAAACTGGGCGGTCTGCGTGATACGCTGTCGGCAAGTACCGAAGCCATCGATCAGAAGGCCGGCAACCTGACCGAAGCATGGGCCAAAAAACTGGGCCTGAAGGCGGGTATTCCCGTGGCGATGGGCGCCTTTGACGCTCACCTGGGCGGGGTCGGATCCGGCATCGGGCCGGGCACGCTGGTCAAGATCATCGGCACCAGCACGTGCGATATGGCCGTAGCGCCCTCTACCGAAACGCTGCCGGATATTCCCGGCATCTGCGGGATTGTGGACGGGTCGATCCTGCCGGGCTATTTTGGTCTGGAAGCGGGCCAGTCGGCCGTAGGCGATATTTTTAACTGGTTTGTCAACTCCATTCAGCCCGGGGGCAAAAAAGAAGGCGACCACGCCGCCCTCACGGCCAAAGCCGCCAAGCTGCGGCCCGGCCAGTCCGGGCTTTTGGCCCTGGACTGGAACAACGGCAACCGCACGATCCTTGTCGATCAGCGGCTGACCGGGCTGCTGGTCGGCCAGACGCTGCATACCCGGCCGGAGGAAATCTACCGGGCCCTGGTGGAAGCGACGGCGTTTGGGGCGCTGACGATTATCAACCGGTTTGAGGAGTACGGCGTAGGGATCAGGCAGATTGTCAACTGCGGCGGCATTTCGGAAAAGAACGCCATGATTATGCAGATTTACGCCGATGTGACGGGACGCGAGATGAAGATTTCCCGCTCGGCTCAGACCTGTGCGCTCGGGTCGGCCATCTGCGGGGCCGTCGTGGGCGGGGCTTACAAGGATTATGCCTCTGCCCAGAAGGCCATGTGCGGGGTGAAGGCCAAGACCTTCAAGCCCATCGCCGCCAATCACGCCGTCTATCAGCGGCTTTATGCCCTGTATAAAAAACTGCATGACGCCTTCGGCGCAAAGGGGTATGCCGAATCGCTTTATAACGTCATGAAGGACCTGCTGACAATCAAAGAAGAGGCCAATGAATCATGATGCTCAAGGAACTGCGGGATCAGGTCTGGCGGGCCAATCTTGAGCTGAAGGCCCAGAAGCTGATTATCTATAGCTGGGGCAATGTCAGCGGGATTGACCGGGATAAAGGCATCGTGTTAATCAAGCCCAGCGGGGTTGATTATGATACGCTTCGGCCGGAGGACCTGGTGGCGCTGGATCTGGAGGGCAAACTCGTCGAAGGCCGATTGAATCCCTCTTCGGATACGCCGACGCACCTGGAGCTCTACCGGCAATTCAGGGGGCTGGGCGGGATTTGTCATACGCATTCGCTGTATGCAACGATCTGGGCGCAGGCCTGCCGTGAGATTCCCTGTTTCGGGACGACTCACGCGGATAATTACTACGGCCCGGTGCCGGTGACGGACCCGATGAGCCCGGAGGAAATCGAGGTCGATTATGAGCTGAATACCGGCAAGGTGATCGTTCGCCGGTTTGCCTCGCTTGATCCGATGCAGGTGCCGGCGGTGCTGGTGGCCAATCACGGCCCGTTTACATGGGGGACGACGGCCGAAAAGGCGGTCGAATATGCCGTTGTGCTTGAACAATGTGCCCACATGGCTCTCGGTACGCTCCAGCTAACTCCTGATCAGCCGGAAATCGCCCGTACCCTGCTCGACAAACACTACCTTCGCAAACACGGCCAAGGCGCTTACTACGGACAAAAATAACCCATGGGCCACAAAATCCCCGGCCCATGGGTTTTCTTTATTTCGCTTTTTTTCATCTCATTCAATCGAGCCACTGACGGGCAACGGCGGCCAGGTCTTCAAGATTGACAATGCCGTCGGGCTGTGAATCGGCGCCAAAGCAAAAATCATTTTCACTATCGCAGTTGTCCAGCCAGTAGTAGGCCAGCATCATCAGGTCGCCGATGTCAATCCCCCCGTCACCGCTGATATCGCCGGGAACGGAGGAGTCGCAACTGCCGACCACAACACTGTGGCGGTCGTCGGAGGTATTTCGCTCGCCGCCTTCGGGGACGCTGTATGTGTAGTAGAAATACACGGTCTGTCCCTGGGGGGCGGTGATTTGAAACGGCGTATTCGGGGCGGTGATATAGCCCGGATAGGCCCCGGTCGGCGAGGTGCCGTAATAGAGAATGACGATGCCGCTGCCGACGCCGGGATAACCGGGGATAAAGGTAATCGTGGGGTTTTGGCTGTCGCCGCTGACTTCGTAGGTGTAATCGCCGCCGGCCGGTCCGCCGGTGCAGACGCCGAGGGGTTTGGCAACCGTGACCTGGGCGGAGCCGGAGAATGAGCCGTCCTGAGCTGTGACAGTAAACGGTCCGCCGGGGAAGACGGCCTCAAAGAGGCCGGCCGAGTCAATGGATCCCCCGCCGCTGACAGACCAGCTTGGGGAAATCGCATAGGGCAGGCCGAACTGGTCATAGCCGGCGGCCGTAAATTGGCGGGTCTGGCCGACCTCGACGGTCGCTGACGCCGGGGACACCGTGATGCCGGTCAATTCCGGCTGTCCCACGTATACGCGGACCGATGTGCTGCGGGAGGCGCCCTGATCGTCCGTGGCCTTGGCCGTGAGAGTATAGGCCCCGCCGGGGACATTGTTCCAGGTGACACTGTAGGGCGCCGCCAGGTCTTCGCCGAGCCAATTGGCCCCTTCAAAGAATTCGACCTTACCCACCGAGCCGTCGGCATCCGAGGCCTCGGCCTGAATGGTGATGTCATCGCCGATGTCAAAAAACTGACCTTCTGACGGGCTGGTGATGCTGACCGAAGGCGAAAGATTGCCGCCGCCGAGGGGCTCTCCCCCGCCGGTAAAGCAGATGTCATCGAGCTCGATTGCGCTGATGGGACCGTCCACACCCAACAGCTCGAAGAGCTGGCTGACCTGGGAGAGATCAACATCGGCGGCCACCTCCGTCATGGGAATTTCCACGACATGCCAGGCGCCGTCACGCACAAATCCGTAGGGATCGCTGCCGGCCCGGAATGTGATCCACTTCTGTCCGATATCCTCGACGTTGCCGCTTTTCATGCCGATCATAAACGTAACGGTCGAGCTGGTCTTCATGGCGAAACGAAGGCGGCTTTCGGGATAGCGGAAGGCCGTCAGGTCATATTTGACCGTGGGTGTAAAGGCCGCTCCGAACCAGGTCAGGCCGGGATTGGAACCGAGGGCAATGCTGCCTGTTCCTTCATAGGGATCCGGGGTTACCGGGGCCAGCGTGTTTTCCCAGACATAAAATTCGCCGTCGGCGCCCAGCAGGAATTCGCCGGCATCCTTATGGGCGGCGGTTTCGGTAAAGACGCCGAAGCTGCCGTTGGCCGGTGTGGGGCGCGGCTCGGACGGCGTCCAGTAGATGTTATCGAGGGAAATGTTGACGGCTGAGGCGGGCGCATCGCCGGCCAGCATAAAGATTTGCTTGATCGTCGCAAAATCCACGTTGGCAAAGCGGTTGAGCGGAATCTGCACCTCGTGCCAGGCCCCGTCGCGCTGGAGGCCGAACTGTTCGCCGCCGTCGGTCAGTGTCAGCCAGCTTTCACCGGCGGCCGAACTGGCGATGCCGATGCGGAAGGGAGCGGTGGAGGCGGTCTTCATGTGAACATGCAGCGTGCCGTCGGAATAATTTTTCATGTTTCGGTCGGTCAGGCAGAAAACACCCATGCCGAACCAGTTTCCGGCCGCCGCGTCAAAAGACCAGGCCTCGGCGCCTTCATAAGGGGTCGTTGAAACAGAGGTCAGGTTGTTCCACAGGTACAGGGCCGCATCCGTCTCGTAGACAAGCTGATTTTCTACCGGTGTAGTTTCCGTAAAGACTCCGAAGGCGCCCTGCTCGGCCGCATCGTCTCCATAGTAGAGCTCCGTATGCGGATTGCTGCTGAGCCGGATCCAGTCGATCTGCATTTTGGCCGGGAACGGGGCCGTAATCTGGCCGGGATCAGTAATTTCCACAAAATTCCATCCGCCCACTGACAAATTGGTGATGATATACATGGGCCGGTGAAATTCCTCGAGCGATGGCCCTTCGATATCACTGATGTCAAACGCCCAGACCTGCGTGGAATCCAGATAGACCGTCATCATCTCAGGCGTCCAGACCAGTTTGTAAATGTGGTAGTCGTTGTTCAGATCCGCAGGCGCGGTATAATCAAGGCCGTAATCGGCATTATTGCCCTCATAATCCCAGAACGCGCCGGCATGCACCCGGCGATTGACGACGCCTTCGTTGATCGCGCTTTTCATGCCCATTTCAAGGATATCCACTTCGCCGCAGGCCGGCCAGGTGACCTGGCCGATGTTGGTGCCCAGCAGCCAGAATGCGGGCCACAGCCCGTTGGCCAGATCGGGCACCTTGATCCGGGCTTCAAGGGTGCCGTATTTGTAGGCAAATCGGCCGTGAGTCTTCAGGCGGGCGGAGGTAAATGAATTGCTGCCCTTGTAACTTTCGCGACGGGCCTCAATGATGAGGTTTCCGTTTTCGAGGTACACATTTTCCGAGCGTGCCGTATGATACTGCAGCTCGCCGTTGCCGAAGCCCCAGTTGCCGACATCGAACGTCCAGACGGAACGGTCGATTGTATCGCCGTCAAATTCGTCGGACCAGACTACCTCGGCAAGAGAAAAACTGCTGACAAAAAGAACCGTAAAAAAAACCGCTGTGCGTTTGAAACCTGATTTCAGAGTCATCTTGATCGCCTTTCAGAAAGCCGCCCCATCTCCCCATCCTGCGCGGACAGGACCACCATGTATCGAAAAAGACGGCCCGAATCAGAATCGGGCCGTCCTGCCTGATTTGTTGTGTTTTCTATTTGCGTCGTCGAAGCAGAAATCCGCCCAGCCCCAGCAAAGCAAGGGTTGTCGGTTCCGGGACAACCGGAGCAAACGAGACATTGTCCACAGAGACCGATCCAGCGCCCCTCTGGTAGAAGAAAACGTCGGCATTGGCGCTGAGGGTTGTTGGATTGTCGGGAAAAAACACGCTGCCTGTAAAGGTCTGCCACTCTGTCGTAAGCGTAAAGACCTCCCAGTCGGCAAAAAGCGGGCCCAGCAGTCCCAATTCGACATTCGTGGCGCCATCGCTGTTTTTCGCGGTGAATGTGCAGATGTATTCCTGAGCCGGATCCCAGGAGCCGCCGATCTCTTCGCTGAAGACATTCAAAAGTCCGTGAATGGAAGCGGCGTCCGCGGTGATGACTCCACCATAGCTTCCGCCTACGCCCGCTCCTTCGACCCTCGATGCATTGGCCGTGTACATCCAGCCGTTGGGCCAGCCGGCTCCGGTTTCAAAATCGCCGTCGGCAAGAATCACCGCCTGGGCCGCAGCCGTCATCAACCCCGCCATACAAACAACAATCAGCATTCGTTTCATCGTTCCTTACCTCCAAAATAAAGACTGTTTTTAACCTGCTCCGGACAAACGTCCGTCACTTTCCCAAAAGGGGGCTTTTTTCCGCGATCCCTGCGCCCTGCGATCGCACCTCATCGCCTTTTTTAGCAACCGTTTGCTAACTACGTATATTACAAATTCTAACCGCCCTTGTCAAGGAAAAACATCCCAAAAATTTTATTGCAGACATTGGCTGTCTTAATCGCAGCGGCGACCCTGTCGAATTGTTTCCTGTTGACGCTCCCCTGCCGGCCGGATATACTGCCGGGCTTTGAAAAACCCTATTTACGTCACTTAGGAGTATGTCGATGAAAGAAAGTCAGACAGTACAAAAAACGCGAACCAACGGGCGAGGCCATTTGTTTACCAGTGAATCGGTCACGATGGGTCACCCTGACAAGGTCGCCGACCAGATTTCCGACGCCGTCCTCGACGCGATGCTGGCCCAGGACCCGGCCAGCCGTGTGGCCTGTGAAACCCTGGTCAAAACGGGCATGGTCGTAGTCGCCGGTGAAATCACTTCCAGGGCCGTGGTTTCCATTCCGGACATCGTCCGCAAAACCATCCGCGAGATCGGCTACACCGATCCGTCTATCGGTTTTGATTATGACAACTGTGCAGTGATGGTCGCGATTGAACGGCAAAGCCCGGATATTTCCCAGGGTGTGACCGAAGGCAAAGGGCTGCACAAGGCCCAGGGAGCGGGCGACCAGGGGTTGATGTTCGGGTTTGCCTGCCGCGAAACGCCCGCCTATATGCCCATGCCTATCTACCTGGCCCACAAGCTGACGGATCGGCTGGCACAGCTTCGCAAAAACAGGAAACTGCCCTGGCTGCGGCCTGACGGAAAAAGCCAGGTCACCGTTGAATACGGCCAGAACGGCAAGCCGAAGCGGATTCATACCGTGGTTATTTCTACGCAGCACAACGAGGATATTCCGTATGCCAAGCTCAAAAAGGCGATTGTTGACCATGTCATCATGCCGGTGCTGCCCAAGAAGCTGGTGGACAAGAAGATGATTATCCACGTCAACCCGACCGGGCGTTTTGTTATTGGGGGTCCGAAGGGAGACTGCGGTCTGACCGGTCGGAAAATTATCGTCGATACCTACGGGGGCAGAGGCAGCCACGGCGGCGGCGCCTTCAGCGGAAAAGACCCCTCCAAGGTGGATCGCTCGGCCAGCTACATGGCCCGGTATATCGCCAAGAACATCGTCGCGGCCGAACTGGCCGATGCCTGCGAGGTTCAGCTTTCTTACGCCATCGGAGTCGCCGAGCCGATCAGTGTGCTGGTCGATACGGAGGGTACCGCCCGAATCGAGGAAGCCCGCATTGAAAAGATCGTCCGCAAGATATTCCCCCTGACACCCAAGGGGATGATCGATCACCTGAAACTGCGCAAACCGATCTTCACTGAGACCGCAAGAAACGGGCATTTTGGACGGAATCACCCGAATTTCACCTGGGAAAAGATAGACTTGGTCAACAAACTTCGAAAAGAAGCCGGTCTGAAATAGACGGCGATCCTTTGAGAATCTCAAAAAGCCCGGGCCAACCGGGCTTTTTTTATTGGAAACCGCGCCTTGATGGCTTTGAGCCGGGCGCAGACTTTTGCCGAAGCGGAAAAAAGGATTTGCAACAAAGCGGCCGTCGGCTATAATCAGGATTGAGTATAATAAGGTACGATTGCGCTGTACAGGCAAGATCGAGGAATCATGAAAGCCCCAGATCATTTTATTCGATTCGCGGCCGGGGTGGCGGTCGGGTTGTTGGCGGCCGGGTTATTCTTTACCCGTTCTCCCGGCGATGGACGGGTACTGGCCGGAGCCGACCAGCCGGGGGCTTCTATCCAGGCCATCCCTCTTCAGATGAGCCGCGAGAGCCAGGGCATCGTGATGATCGATACCCGCAGCCGGACCTTGTGGGTTTATGAGATTTTCAACCGGCAGACAGGTTTTGAGCAGATTCGTCTGCTGGCGGCCCGGAGCTGGGAATACGACCGCCAATTGACCGAATGGAACTGCGGGGAACCGACGCCCCGGCAGATACGGAATGTTCTCGAGGGGGTTCAGCAGCAGCAGATGATCGAATCCATCCTGCCGCCGGAGCCGACCGGAAACGAGAACCAGAAATCAGAAATTGACTGAACCAACGAAACGGGAAACAATCATGCCAGCTAAGTACTACTCACTTCAGGAAGTCATGGAAAAACTCGGAAAGAGTGAAGACCAGGTTAAGGACCTGGTCAAAGAAGGTACCCTTCGCCAATATCTCGATAAGGGTCAGCCCCTGTTTGACCAGGCCCAGGTAGACGGGCTTTCGGCCGACCAGCAGGGCCTGCTGGACCTGACGGCCGCTGGAACGGATATGGACCTCCAGCTTGAAGAGACCTCGGAGATTCAGCTTGAACCGGATGAGTCGTCATCTGATGAGGACAAAAAAGACAGTGACGGCGACAGCGAAAGCGAGGGCGGATTCGGTCTGAGTATGGCCGGGGGCGACCTGACCAGCGCCGATACTCGTGCCGGCTCCCTGGGCATCAACGTGCTGGATGAGACCGACGACGGCTACAAACTGGCCTCCGACGCCAAGGGCGAGACCAGCGCCGGCGAGCTGGATGAAATCGAAAGCTTAGACGCTGACGCCAATCTCGAAAGCATCGGCAGCGGTTCGGGGCTGCTGGATCTTTCCCTTCAGGCGGATGATACCTCGCTGGGCGCGGTTCTGGATGATATCTTGCCGGCCGGCGAAGGCGGCGGCGCAGAGGCCCCGGCCCTTGAAGAGCCCGGCGGACTGCTGGATGAAGTGCCGATGGAAGAGGCCGTGGAAGAGGAGCCCGCAGCGGCCCCCTCCGCGGATATTCCCCTGGCTGAAAGCGGCACTCCGACGGCGGCTCCGACCCCTGTTTCGGCCGGCCCGTCCGCCCAGTTGGTGGCGATTGCCCCGGTCGATCCGGCGACAACGGCGTATGGCTTTGCCATGATGATTCCGTTTGCGGCCCTGATCATTGCGGCGATTGCCCTCGGCGCCGGGCTGCGGCAGATCAGCCCCGGCCTGCTGAAACTGATCGCGGGCTCACGGCCGGTGGGTCTTGGGCTGACCTGGTGGATTGCCGGGGGGCTTTTTGTGCTGATGCTCATCTCCCTGGCGGTTTTCTCGGCGATGTTTGGTGAAAAGAAGGCCGTCTCGGCGGATGTCTACCAGAAACCAAAGAAGGAAAAGAAGGCCAAAAAGCCGAAAAAAGAGAAAAAAGGGAAAAAGTAAAATAAAAATCGGCCCAATAACCGATGAAAACAGAGAAGGGATCTTCTATCCGGCCGGCGGGATGCGGCAAAACGTCCGCCGGACGGCAGACAGTTACAGGAAGTGATGTCCGATTCAAACGAAAGGGAGTTGCAATGAATACAAGCAGGATGTTGGTTGCGGGCTGTGCTGTTTTTGTGGTGCTTACGCTTGCCGGCTGCTGTCAGCAGCAGTCAGACGATCTGATGGCGCAAAATCGTCTTCAACAGGAGCGCATTTTGAGTCTGGAAAATGATCTGACCCAGTGCGAAATTTCCCTTGACCAGTGTTTGAAGGATAAGGAAACGCTGGCCGGGCTGGGCGGGGCCGACCTGGAGGCCAAAGACGCGCTGATTGCCGCGCTTGAGGCGGACCTCGAAAAGAAAAAGGCGATGATTGCCAAGATGCAGACTCAACTGCTGCAAAGCGGAGCCCCCCTGCCGCCGGACCTGAACATCATGCTTCAGGATTTCGCCCGGACCAGCGATATGATTACGTTTGATGAGGCCACCGGTTCGCTGAAGTTCAAGAGCGATTTGCTGTTTGACCTGGGCAGCGACAAAGTCGCCGCCGGAGCGGTCAACGCGCTGAAGCAATTGGCGCAGATCATGAATGCCGCCGAAGGCAAACAGTTTGATATGGTTATCGTAGGGCACACGGATGATGTGCCGATCAAAAAGCCCAGCACTCGCCAGGCCCATCCGACCAACTGGCACCTGTCGGTTCACCGGTCGATCTCCGTGCTGAACGAGCTGACCTCCGGCGGGCTGTCGCCGGAACGGATGGCTGTCAAGGGATTTGGCGAATATCGTCCCGTCGAACCCAACAAGCCGAACAAGGGAGGCAATGCTGCCAACCGGCGCGTGGAGATTTTTATCGTTCCAAGCAGCAAATAACTTCCGGGCCAGCCCAAAGACGAGCATAACATGCAAGAACGAACACTGATACTCATCAAGCCGGACGGCGTCCAGCGACACAAAATCGGGTTCATTATTTCCCGATTTGAAGACAAAGGGCTGAAGCTGGTGGCGGCGAAATTGATGCAGATTCCGGAAGCCCTGGCCCGCAAGCACTATGCGGCTCACGAAGGCAAACCCTTTTTTGAGGGGGTGGTCAAGTACCTGGCTTCCAGCCCCTGCCTGGTGATGGTCTGGCAGGCCGAGGGGGTCATTCAGATGGCTCGCAAGCTGATGGGGGCTACGTTTGGATTTGACGCGGAGCCGGGATCGATTCGCGGTGATTTCGGGTGCAGCCGGGGATATAATCTGATCCACGGCTCAGACAGCCCTGAGTCGGCGGAATATGAAATCGGACTTTATTTCAAGCCGGAGGAGATTGTTGATTACTCCCTGGCCGACGAGGGGTGGCTATACGGCCGAAACGACTGACCGGTTTTACTCAAGACACGAAAAGGCCCCAATACGGGGCTTTTTTTATGAGTTTTGCAAGCCGAGGCGATTCCGATTTCGATTTCTACTTGCTAAAAGGCCCCTTTTTTGCTACGGTAAGGGGGATAACTCGTTGCTCTTGTGGAGGAGTGACCGAGTGGCTTAAGGTGGCGGTCTTGAAAACCGCTGTACCGCAAGGTACCGGGGGGTCGAATCCCTCCTCCTCCGTTTGATTGGCCGATGTCAAGCCATGACATCGGCTTTTTTATTGACAAAAACGCTTTTTTCCCTTCCTTTTGATTAAAATCCCTCATGAAACTTACAAACCCGCTTCCAATGCCATGAGTTTTTCCAGCACGGCCGGTGAGACGGCAAAGGTCGTTCCGTGGCGGGCGCCGGGCGGAAACTCCACCTGATCGGAAATATCATCCCACTTTTCCAGGTCATACGAGGCAACGGCGCCGTATTGACGATCGATATACTTGTCAAAATACACAATCCATCGGCCGTCGATCTTCAGCGCGGAGGGGCCTTCGGCCCAGTAGTTTCCGGTAATGGGTTCGGAGGCCGGACCATAGGGACCGGCGGCATTTTCAGCAAAGGCCACACGAATGTTTTTCTCCGGCGCAGGGACATTGGTTTCATTTTTCAAAAACAGCACATACCGATCATTTTCTTTGTCGCGCAGGAGAAAGGTATCAATCACACTGAACCCCGGATCATAAAACAGCGCCGTCTCCGTATACGTTTTAAAGTTCCGGGTGGCGATGTAATACATTCGATGATTCCTTTTCTCGTCCTTCGGGTCCGCGGTTTCCGTAAACCGGCCCGGTATGGTCGTGGCCCAGAAGATCAGGAACTGATCCGTTTCTTCATCGTAATAAATCTCCGGCGCCCAGCAATTGACGGCCTTCGGTTCCTGTTCCATTACCGGCAGCAGGGTCTGCTCCGACCAGCCAATCAGGTCTTTGGAATGAGCGATCCCGATGCCGACGCCCTCTTTCCACCAGCCGGTTGTCCATGTTAAATGAAAGGTGCCGTCCGGCCCCCGGGCAATGCTCGGATCGCGCATCAGTTTGCCGCCGATGCGCGGCTCCAAAAAGGGTCTGCCTTCTTTGAGCGCTTTCCATCGCAGGCCGTCATGACTGTAGGCCAGATGCAGACCCTCCCGGCCGTCGCCCGTAAAATAGCTGAACAGATAAACCGTTGGTTGGCTTGCTTCCTGCCCGAAAACAGCCCGCCCACCCGGCATCAGGGCGGCTACGACACAAAAAAGAGTCCTTATTTTATACGTGTTCATCGCGTTCCCTTATATAGAAATGGGATCGGCTTTGCGGCCGATCCCATTCCGTTTCGCTGAATCATCCATTGTCGCTTAGTCAGTTGAGTCCATCCACTGGGAAGCCAGCATCGCAAAATCATACAGATCCACAATGCCGTCTCCGCCCAGCGGGGAGATATCCGCCAGCGTATCGGCGGTCAGCCAGACGCCTGCCATGTAGGCCAGGTCATCGCAGTCCACCTCGCCGCTCTGATCCAAATCTGCAATCCGGGTTGAACCGAGGACGAGAGGATCGGCGCCCACACCATATTCGGTCATGACGATCGGCTGAATCAGACCGCCGGCATCGTATTCAATCTTCTCGATGCCAATCCTGCGCACTCCGCCGTACGGCCCGTCGCCCTGACGATTGCACCACCGGTGATAGAAAATGTACCACTCATCCAGGGCCTGGTTGTGGAAGAACGAATGGTGGCCGGGGCCTTTGAAGGTCGCATCCGAAGCCAGAATCTGTCCCTGATAGGTCCACGGTCCATAGGGCGTCGAGGCCGTCGAATAGAAAACCGAATAGTCTCCATAGGCATACCCGGTCCCCTTGCTGTAGGACAGGTAATACGTTCCGTCGTGATAGTGCATAAACGGACCTTCTCCGTAGTTGACGGGCTGGTCAATCGTAATCTGCTGAGCAATGCTGATCATATCATTGTTCAGCTCATAGACGCGAAGCTGACTTTCCCGCAGACCGCCCGCATACAGGTAGGTCTTTCCGGAGACCGGATCCTGAAATGCCATCGCATCAATGGCATCAAATTCATCCGCAATGCTGGTCAGCAGGGCGCTGCCCCGGGCATCGACAAACGGGCCTTCGGGCGAGCTGCTGACCGCAACCCCGATGTGTTCCGGAAATGCGCTGCCGGCCGAGAAATACATATAATACAGCCCGTCTTTCTCGATCATGCCGGGCGCCCAGGCATGGTGATCTTCGCTGAGCCACGCGATATCCTCAAAATCGAGGATTGGCCCATGCCGGGTCCATTCGGAAGCGGTCGTCAGAAGCGTGGTTGAAGAATACGCATAAAACTTTCGTGCGCCGCCGCCTGTGGGATACACATACATTGTATCGCCCACCAGCAGGATATCCGGATCGGCCGCTTCCAACGTCGGCTCCGTTGCCGTCACGGTCAGCGTACCGGAAACGGTCTGGGCACCGTTGTCGGCCTCCAGTTGAAGCTCATAGTCGCCTTCCTGGGTAAAGGTAACGGTTGTCTCCGCGGCGCTGGGATCGGCAAAGATCGCCTCGCCCGGCCCGCTCAGTTCCGGCCCGCTCAGCAGGGACCATGTGAAGGTCGCCGGAGCCGGATCGCCGTCATCCACAACCGCCGGAATCAGATCGAGGGGCTCGGAACGTCTCATCACGTAGGTTGTGTCCTGCCCGGCAGCGCTGGGATCGACGTACAAGGGCCTCTTGCCCATCGCGGCCAGGTTCAGAACGTCCGCTTCATCGAGGGCATAGTTATAAATCCGAACATCATCCAGATCGCCGGTATACTGCCGGTCAAGCAGACTGCTGTTGGCGATACGGCTGCCGGTTCCGATGAAGCTTTGCTGAAGGATATCCCCATCCATGACCCTCTCCAGGAGACCGTCTACATAAACGGCTGAATAATTATTGATCGGATCATAGATGCCGACGAAATGGTGCCACTGGTTATCATTGAGCGTGCGCTGACTGTACACGGCATCATTGTATTTGAGCCAGCGAACGGTCCCGTCACTCAAAAACGTCAGTTCGAGGACATTGGGTACAATACTGATCGCCCGGGCATACTGTCCGACGCCCGTTTCAGGCAGGCGGAACCAGAGCGAAAGCGTCGCACCATAGGACAACTCCTGAACTTCCGGAGCCAGTCCTGTCGGCTCGCTGATTGTGACATAGGAAGCCGGATCACGGAATCGGATCGCCGAGACGCCGCCATCCACATGGCCTTCGATGATATTGGGAAGCGCCGAAAACACTCCGTCATAGCCGTTGCCGGTCAGGTCAGCGACGAGATTCGGATCCGCCGAAACGTCGTCAAAATTCCAGTGCGCCAGCAGTTGACGATAGGCCGTGTCATAGACAAAAATTCGAACCGTATCTTCGGCCGTGGCTCCCCGGCTGTTTTCCGCCGTCAGCTTGAGGTCATAAACCCCCTGCCTATCGAATGTAACATTGGGGTCCTCAACGGTCGGGTCCGAAAAGACCGCGGTGCCCGGACCGCTTTCCTGAGTCCACAGGGCGGATACATAGCCCTTGTAAATCGTGGCCTCCATCGCGAGGGGTTCGTCCACAGGGGCAAAGGCATCCGCCCCGGCATCGACCACGATCGGCCGCTCGTCCTGATACAGCGCCGCAATCTCCCCCCCGCTGAGGGCATAGTTGTAAAGCTTGATGTCATCCAAAGCGCCATTAAACTGCCTGCTGTGATCCGAATTATTGGCGATTACAGCGCCTTCGCCGGTGAAACTGTAATTGTAAATGGGAGCCGTGTGGGTGGTAGTCTGCTGACCATCCATATAGATCGCGGAGTAATTATTCACCGGATCAAAAACCCCCACAAACTGGTGCCATTGATTGTCATTGTAAATCGCAGCACTGTAGATCGCAGCGCCGGGGATCAACAGCCGCGCCCGACCATCCCGCATGAAATTCAGTTCCAGATTAAACTTGTCGATTTGCAGGGCGCGCGTAAAATCCCACGGCACACCGGCCGCAGGCAGCTTAAACCAGACGGAAAACGTCGTGCCATAAGACAAATCCTGAATCTCCGGGTCCGGAGCCGTTGTGTTGGGCTCTGCCCCCGGCTGCTTGACTGTCCAGTAGGCGCCGTTGGGCGAGGCCAGATCCACCGCCTCCGCACTTCCGTCGATGTAGCCGGGAATCACATTTAAACTGTCCCTGGAGCAGACCGTATCATATCCATTGCCCGTCATATCAATAATGTTTGGATCTTCTCCGGCCGCGTCAAAATCCCAGTGGGCCAGGAGCTGATTGTAGGCCGTATCGTAAACGCGGAAGAGGACGGTGTCGGTCTTGCTTGAGCCCCCGGCAAAGGCTTCGATCTGAAGCTCATACGTGCCCTGGTGATCGAACTGGGCAGTGGGGCTCAGAACCGAGGCATCAGAAAACTGCACGGTGCCCGGACCGCTCAGTTGGGTCCACTGAAAGGACTCAAATTCAAGAGACGCCGCGGCCTCGATAAGATACGGTTCATTGGCCGGGGCAAACCGATCCGCTCCGGCATCGACAAACAGCGGAAGATCGCCGTAATACAGGTCTTCGATCTGGCTGTCACTCAGGGCATAGTTATAGACCCGGATGTCGTCCAGATCGCCGTTGAACTGCCGGTTATAATCCTTGTTGTTGGCCACGAAGCAATAGGCCCCATTAAACCGATAGGAGCCGACGAGCGCATCGTGAGTCCTGACCACCTGGCCATCTACATAGACGGCTGAATAATTTTGGGTGGGATCATAAACCCCGACAAACTGGTGCCACCGATCATCATTATAGCCGTCTATGCTGTAGACGGCGGCATTGGGCTTGATAAACCGGATTCGGCCGTCTTTCATAAAGGTCAGTTCGAGCTGGCGATTGTTTTCATTGTTGATCTGGATGCTCAGGGCTCTGGAATAATCCATCGTCACCCCGGTGGTCGGCAGCTTGAACCAGACGACGATCGTCCCGCCGTTGTCCAGTTTCATATCATTGGGATCCGGCAGCGTCGGCTGGGCAACAGCCCAGTACGCAAAGGGATCTCGCGTACGGACCGCGGCGGCACTGCCTGCGATATACCCCGCCTGCACATTGACCGAACTCTGGGAACAGGTCAGATCATACCCGTTGCCCGTGACATCCTGCACGTGGGGACTGGCAGCGGCGGTGTCAAATGTCCATCGCGCCAGCATTGTGTCCGCCGCAGGCGCCGTGCTGACCATACCCATAGCCAGCACCACCATACAAAGAATTACATTTTTTGTCATGATACACCCCTTTCCAAAAGAAAAACTTTTCATTTCACCCTCTTTTCACAATCTATATCCATCGGTTTCCTTTTAATCGGCTCTTGCCAGCATCATCAAAACCATGCGAAACCGCCATTCATCGGCAGCAAACGAGAATTGTCCTGTCCAGTACTCCTCCTCAAAGGCCTCGGTATCATGCACAAAAGATACCCCGCCGTGGGCCTTGAGGACATTTACGCCACCGGGTCCGCCCCTGTGCTTGTGAGCCAGGTGCTCAAGCGTAAACAGGATATCGCCGGTCAGAACCGTGTTGGGGTTCAGGTCGGTCACTTTTTTCGCGATGGCCGGGAACAAGTCGCTCCGGCCGGAAGCGGGCGCTTTCATCGTTCGATGCTGAGGTACATAGGTATAGCCGGCCCGGACAAAGTGAGCGTTCCAGCCGGTCGGATCGGAGTTCCACGGCCATGGATGCGCATCATCGTGAAAGAATTCATACGCAAACGGCGGCTCCATGGTCTTGGGGATACTGGGACAGTAATATACCGAACCTTCGGTAAGAAGATCGCTTGTATACAGCCAGCCCAGGCCGTAGACATCCGTGAGATGAGAGCCATGCGGCTTGAACCGGTCGATCTTGAAGATCATATAGGTGGTCCAGGGGCCGGCCTTGTCGGCATCAATCGTCGATCCCACGACCCCGCCGGTCTGATAATACGTTTCGGGAAGCAAATCACTGTTGGACTGCGCGTAAAGCTGAATGGCGGTAAAGAGACTTTTCTGGTTGTTGGCGCAGAGGATTCGCCGGGACCGTTCCCTGGCCACCTGAAGGGCGGGCATTAAGATTGACAGCAGCATCGCGATAATCGCAATGACAACCAACAGCTCAATTAATGTGAATGCTTTCCTTTTCATGGTTACGGAACCTCCGTTTCATATAGGGTTTCGATTTCTGTCTGGCCGAGCGGATAGTTATAAAACTTGATATCATCCAGATCGCCGGTAAACTGACGATTGAGATGGACACTGTTGGCAAGATAGGCATTCAGACCGGTAAAACTGCCCGCAAACGGATCGCCGTCGCCGGTTTGTTCCAGGACGCCGTCGATATAGACCGCTGAATAATTGCTTGCCGGATCATAGACCCCGACAAAATGATGCCACTGGCCGTCGTTGAAGGTGTTCGTGCTGTAGACCGCATCATCGGGCTTGATGAAGCGGGCCCGGCCGTCCGACCGAAAGGTCAATTCCATCTTATCGGGTACAAAGCTGACGGCTCGGGCATATTCCGATACGCCCGTCTGCGGAAGCCGGAACCAGACGGCCGCCGTGCATCCCTCGCTCAGGTTCTGACCGGCGCTGCCCGGGACAGCGGATTCCTGCACCGTCCAGTAGGTATTGGACCCGGCCAGCCGGACGGCGGCCGTGCTGTTTTGAATATAGCCGGCTATCGTGGAAACCGAGGACGCAGAGCAAAACGCATGATATTGGCTGCCGGCGGCGTCCTCCAGATCCGGGTCGGAAGCCGCCTGGTCAAACGTCCAGTGAGCAAGCAGACGACGCGGATTTTCGGCCGCATACAGGGCCTCAATGGCAGTAGGGTCAAGCGGATAATTATACAGTTTTATATCATCCAGATCCCCGGTAAACTGGCGGTTGAGATCCTGGTTGTTGGCGAGATAGGCGCCGGCCCCGCTAAAGGAGCCGGTGCAGGGATCGCCGTCCCCGGTGCTTTGCCGAACCCCGTCGATATAGACCGCCGAATAGTTGCCTTCCGGATCATAAACCCCGACAAAATGGTGCCACCGGTTGTCATTGAAAGCGCCCGTACTGTACACCGCGTCATCGGGCTTGATAAAGCGGGCACGGCCATCCGCCATAAACGTCAGCTCGATCTTGTTCGGAATGAAGCTGACAGCCCGGGCATAATTGAGAACCCCCGTTTGCGGAAGCCGGAACCAGACGCAGACCGTACATCCCCGGCTCATGTCTTTCAATGCAGGATCCAGTGAGGACGGCTGGGCAATGCTCCAATAGGCCGAATCGGGAGCCGCCATGCGGGCGGCGGTAAAACTTCCCCACATGTAGCCCGGAACCGTCGGAACGGAACTTTTTGAGCAGAAAGCATGATATCCGCTGCCGGCCGCATCGGGCACAAAGGAACTCGATCCAAGACCCTCAAACGTCCAGTGGGCCAGCAATTGATTTCGCAGGGAAGAACCGGGGACGTCGAGAATATTGGACAATACGGAAAAGTCCCGCATATCCGTACATCCATCCTCGTCCAGGTCGGATTCCCAGGTCTGATAAGGCACGCATGTCAGCCAGTCCTCGGCAAAGGCAATCACATCTGAAAAATCAGTCCAGCAGTCGCCGTCCACATCTCCGAGAACGGCCGCACTGCAACCGGACGGCACGCTGACCCCGTCAAAGACGGCCCCGCAGCGCCGACTCGAATCAAACGAACAGGAAAAGAGCCCGGCCAGGAAATCCCTGCCCAGGTCCACACCGATCCAGTCAAACAGGGTCCAATCGGTCCCCTTTTCGGAATACGATGCCTGCACGATATCGTTTTGTCTGCTGAGTTTCAGCCGCACACCGCGGGGGAATACGGCAGTCGACAGCTTTCGATTGAACGCCCTGTCCCCGGCGCTTTTTCGGACCCGGAATACTAACTGATTGTCCGCATTCAGAGACAGGGCCGCCATCGGCGAATCGGCATCGGCGCTGTTTCGAATCATCAGTCCGGCACAGGCATCGCTGCTGACCGGATCGTGCGAGAGAAGCCGCGCCTCGATGTCTCTTGAACCGGTTATCTCCCGGCACAAAAAGCTGATCTGATCTGAGGTCTCGCCCAGTGCGCCGAGGGTATCGAGGACAAAGGAGCCGTCATAATAATGAAAGGTTTCTTCCAGTGTGGAAGGATACGGATTTGAAATATTCACCCTTTGCCAGGGCGCCGGAACAATCTCCGGTTCCATCTGAAAAACAAGGATTCCATTAAACCGGGCAGGCCGATTGTCTGTGTATAAGCCGACCTGGGAGGACGGATACGAAACGGCAAGATCGGCCGCCTCCTGCCCGTCCACAAACAGGATCAGCCGCTCGTGAAGCTTGACCGCCCTGAGATTGAAAGCCTCCGCGGCGGAAACACTGACCTGCCGCTGCTCGACGACAGCGCCCGCTTTTGTGCAGGTGACGGTCAGCTCATTTTGGGCGGTATCCAAGGCCGCCAGAACATGATTGGAACTGTCTATATAGACCGGATAGAATCCCATGATCCCTCCGGCGGCGCCCTGGCGGTAAAGCTGCACAGAAGCTTCATATTGAGGCATGAAATCGCCTTTGAATACATGGGATTGTCCGGAACCTGCCGACTGGGTAAGCCCGTCCGGGCCAACTGTCCATGTTCCGCCGGGGCTTGTGCCGCATTCGGCGCCGCCCCAGCCGATAATGCCCTCGTCGTATTCATCCCAGCCGATGGTATAGATCACCCCGTCAAAACGGGCCGCCGTGCAGTCGGCATACAGGCCCGGCCGGCCGGCCGCGTTAAATCCCGTTGCGAGGGGACCTGCGTATCCCTGCGGATACTGCCCGTCAATCAGGCACTCAAACCTATTGTCATTGCGGGTGATCCGGATGCAGTGAAAGGCCCCAGTATCCGTTTGCGCCGGCAGCGGATAGCCGCCGGTTGTATCCTGTCCGCTCTCCCGCAGGTGATAATCGATGCGGCCGGTATCCCTGTTCATCCCGAACAGCAGCCAGTTTTGGGCGTCTTCATAATAGGCAAGAACGCCCGCTTTCCCTGCACTACCCGGCGTATCGTCCAGTTTCAGATTCGCTTCAAAAAGATAATGCCTGGCCGGGTCACGGTTTACGCAAAGAAAGGTCAAGCCGGCCGTGGAAAACTGGCCGAGCTGCTGATCCTGAATACGCCAGTCTCCCGCCTCAATCGGCATCCAGTCCTCCGGGGCAAACGGACCATCCGGGCCATGAAACAGGGCCCGAAGCTGCGGCCTGGACGGACCCGGATGATAGCCGGGAATATATTGATTGGTCGGCCCGTCAACAAAGAGGGTCCGGTCAAAAAAGTGAATCCGGTCAATCCGCTGACTTCGCTCGCCCAGGGGCTCGGCAAAATACCCCAGCCATTTTTCAAATCCGTTCACCCCGTCCACTACCCAGGGCTGGCCAATCTGCGTAATCTCTTTTGTCTCCTCCGAGACCTGATATTCCCGCCGCGTAATGACCGGGTAGGGGTATTTGCCGCTGTTGGTAAAGCCGAGGGGATACGATGACGTTGCGCAGCCAATCGCGTAGTTCGGACTCTGGTTGCCGAAGGCATTGTAAAGCATGTAATAAAGGCCCCTGTATTTGAACACTTTCGGGCCTTCGTTGATAGGCGTCGTCAGTTCCCACCCGCCGCCGGGCGTCAGGAGCAGGATGTATTCCGTATCCGGCGTCCATAAATCAGACATGGGCCTTCCAAAAATCAGGTTTTCGCCACCCACTTTGTTGACGCAGTAGAAATAGGCCCGCCCATCGGTGTCCACAAACACCTCGGCGTCAATCTGCTGGGTCGATCCGGTGACGCGCGGGCAAAACGGCGCATCGACACTGACCTCCTCGTAGGGACCAAGGACACTGTCACTGACGGCATGGGTGATATCGTTCAGCGCCAACTGTGTATAAAAATGGAAGACCCCGTTTGCATACCGCAGATGACTGCCGGCAATGTCGGCATCGGGATCGGCAGGGTTAGAAGGCGTATGCCAGCTATTACTCCAGGAAAAGACATGCCGGCGCTGCCCCCAGTTTTCCAGATCCGCCGAAACAAGCACATCTCCATATAACCAATTCCCGGTGATATAATACTCGCCGTTGTATTTGAGCACATCGCAGTCATGAATACTGGAAAGGCCGATGACCGGGTTGTCAACCGCAACGACCGCCGATGCGATCAGCAGCAGCCAAAGACATCCAAACAAAATGGGCTGTTTAAGCGTATTCATATTTCTCATAACCAATGCTGTTCGTCTCCAAAGACTCACAAGGACCCGTCCGCACCGGTCAGGGTCTTGATAAATTCGGTTTCATTCTGATCATACGGCCTGCCGTCGTTTCGGAAAATCTCATGAAACCACAGATCCGGTTCGGCCGTATACTCCTGCTGCCAGGAATCCCACGGGTACTGGGTCTGGGTTTTTCCGGCGACCAGTCCCCAGTTGGCAGCGCCGATGCGGTATTCCTTAAAAAACGGCAGCGCCGCGAAAAAGGTATTGCCCGTCGGACGCGACATATATTCCGTGCAGATCAGCGGGCGCGGATAACGGAGCAGGGACAGCGTCTTCTTTTTCAGCGTGATAAACGAAGTATAATTATGAAACGTAATGATATCTGAATTCTCCAGGCAGAACCGATTCAGCTCGCTGAGCTTACCTTCATCCCAGTCACCCTGCCAGACACCAATGGACAGGGGCTGACTCGGATCGACCTGCCGGGCCCACTGGAAAACACGACGGCACAGCGCCAGGGCCAGGTCTTCAATTTTATCGGGAGCAAACTGAATATAGGAACGGACATTGCGGTTGGCCGGCTCGTTGTACAAATCCCAGAGCAGTACACGCGGATCGTTCTTGTATTCGGCCAGAATCCCCCGGACATAATCCGCCAGCTCAGGATGCCGCTGCGGGGATTTGAGTATCTCCACATGCGGCGACTGAACCCAGCCCGAATTGTGCACATGCGGTTTCGGCTCCCGCTGTTTCCCCAGTTTCGGATGAGGATCCCAGCAGCCATCCAACAGCACAAACATCACCTTGATCCGATGCTTATCGGCAATCGACAGAAACTCGTCAATCCGGTGTATCATGCCGTTGCTGTCCTGCTGCCAGAGCAGATCATGCAGATAGACCCTCACAAAATTCATCCCGATGCCGGCGGCCAGTTTCAGTTCCCGATCGATGGTCTCCGGGTCAAACGTCTCGGCCTGCCACATTTCAAGCTGGTTGATGGCCGTTGACGGGGTAAAATTGCACCCGACCAGCCAGGGCTGTTTGGCATACCAGATTTGGGCTTTCTGTGCAGACCAGACTGTCCCTTCAGCCGCACCCAGCAGGGTTTGTCCAAGGGCCAAACACAAAAGAATGCTGAAAAACTGTTTTTTCATAACTGACTTCCTCATAAAGACAATCCGTTTCATCCTTTTTTCTCAAGCCGGTAGATCACGCCCCGATCACTCTCTATAACACCTGAAATATCCAGCATATACATCTGGCGAGTCTCGTTTTTATGCAGCGAATCGATGATGACTTTCGTTCCATCCCGACTGACTCGCGGATGCAGGTCCACCCGCCACTCTTTATGAGAAAAGGATCGCGGCTGAAAGAAACGGTTCAAAACAATCAAGCGGCCGGATACCACATTATAAAGATATAGATACTGCATATTTTCCTCACCCAGAGGATAAGTATCCGTAATGATCCATTCCGTCGAACCCGGCAAATAGGTGCAATGTCCGTTTCTGCCCTCAAGAACGACCTCTTCGTTCTGCCTGCCGTCGTCCTTGATCAGGACATAGGCGCCCCGGTCTTCCCGGTAAAACAGGATGTGCTCCGGATCGCGCCAGATAAAATGGGAAAGCCCCGGCTTTTCGCTGAAGATCCGGACATTCTTTCCGTCGGCGTCGGCCGTGAAGGCCCGCGTCAGAAATGAGCGATGGCGTTTGACCCCCGGCCGCCACCGATGAAAAAACATAAACCGGCTGCCGTCGGTATTCCACAGGATGTGATTGAAATAATGCATGTCTTCCGGATGGGCTGGGCTGTAGGGAACCTG